>PAJW01000021.1 GCA_002710265.1 Gammaproteobacteria bacterium
CAATGGTAGTGCAGGGTCTCCCTGTGTGAGAGTAGGAAATCGTCAGGCTTTTTTATTATTAGGCTCTTAGTAAATTACTAAGAGCCTTTTTTTATGTCTGAGATTATAATCAAGATATGATTATTGGATTAACTGGTGGAATAGGTTCAGGCAAATCAGCAGCAGCTGAATATTTTACTGAACTAGGTATCGATGTAATCGATGCTGATGAAGTTTCAAAGAANATATTAATAAAAAATGAAAATGCCAAAAAAGCAGTCACCGAAAGATTCGGTGAGAAATATATTAAGAATAATCAAATAGATAGAGAAGCTTTAAGAGAAGATATTTTTCAAGATGAAGCTAAAAGAAAAAATCTTGAATNAATAATTCACCCAATTGTTAGAGATGAAATAGGAAAATTTTTAGTNAATTCTAAAAGCATATATAAAATTGTTATGGTGCCTTTGATAATAGAAACAAACTCTGTTGAATTTTATGACAAAATTATTGTTGTTGATTGTGAAACTAATTTACAGATTGAGAGAGCNNCATCTAGGGACAATCAAAGTAAAGAAAATATTNTTAATATAATGAANAATCAAGCCACAAGAGAAGAAAGATTAAAGATTGCNAGTTTTGTAATTGAAAATAATTCTAATTTNGATGATTTAAGANANNCAGTAATAAAAACTCATCAAAAAATTTTAGGAATTGAAATAGATGAGTAAGGTTAAATGCCCTAATTGTGAAAGAATAACNTCAAGTAACAAAGAAAATGAATTTAGGCCTTTTTGTTCNCAGAGNTGTAAATTNATTGATTTTGGAACATGGGCNGATGAACAAAATNTTATTTCAAGACCAATTTCATCAGAAGATTTTTACGAAGACTAAACTATATTATTTTCCATTCACCAGTTTCAATTAAAGGCTTAGCTTTTTTATATTTAATTTCTTTTGTNTCAACACCGTTCGAGATTTTAACAACTTCATTTCTTCCAAGCTTAGGCTCATCTCTTTTTAGAGTTGATGGAGAGGGCTCTCGAGCTTGCTCATTAGATTGAANATCTCNTTCAGGTTCATTTAAAATTGGATCAGGCTTTTCTAAGACAATCTCNTCTTTATTTTCTTTCTTTATATCTTTTAGCACTTCATCATTAGAAAACTGTATNGAAAATAATATCCTNACAGTTTCTATATCAATTTCNTCTAACATTATTTCNAACATTGAATATGCTTCTTTTTTAAATTCATTTTTNGGATTTTTTTGCGCATATGCTCTTANACCTATNCTCCCTCTTANATGATCAATNTCTGCTAAATGTTCNTTCCAATGAACATCTANTACTTGCAACATNACTTGTTTTTCNAGGAGCAGCCTATTTTCAGCTAATGATGAATANTTNTCTTTATACATTTGGCTNGCTTTTTCNATNATNAGATTTGCAATTGATTCAGGTATNAGNTTTTTATCNTCTTCAACTAAATTATGAATATTTGTTGAAAGACCATAATTTTCATTTAAATATTCCTCAAGTTCTTTTGATTTCCATTGAGATTCAATGGATTCTTCAGGGATATAATTATTTGTAATTCTTTTAAATTCTCTAGCAATTATTGTTTCAATACTCTCGCTAATATCNTCTTCTTCTAGTAATTGGTTTCTTAAAGAATATATAGCCTGTCTTTGGTCATTGGAAACATCATCATACTCAAGAAGATTTTTCCTCGCATCAAAATTCCTACTCTCAATTCTCTTTTGAGCATTTTCAATTCCTCTAGATAGCATTTTGTGTTCGATATGATCATCGCCCATGCCGATTCTTTCAAATAAAGATCTTCTATTATCTGAGATAAATAAACGTAATAAATCATCTTCAAGTGATAGAAAGAATCTTGAATAACCTGGGTCACCCTGTCTTCCCGATCTACCTCTTAACTGATTATCTATTCTTCGTGATTCATGCCTTTCAGTTCCAAGGATATGAAGACCACCTGCACTTAAGACGATTTCATTATTCTTTTTCCAATCATCCNGAGACTGATCTTCTTTTTTTCCTCCAAGAACTATATCAGTTCCTCTACCTGCCATATTTGTAGCAATTGTAACCATCCCAGGCTTACCAGCATTAGCAATAATTTCTGCTTCCTTTTCATGATGCTTGGCATTAAGTATTTGATGNGGTATTTTTTTTCTCTTTAAGAATTCAGAAACTTCTTCTGAAGATTCAACTGAAACAGTTCCAACCAATATAGGGGCAGAATTCTCTCTAAGATTTTCAATTTCATCCACTAAAGCCTTATATTTAGCTTCTCTTGTTAAAAATACTAAATCATTGTGATCATTTCGAATCATTGGAACATTTGTTGGAATGATAATCACATCCAATCCATATATTTGATTGAACTCTAATGCTTCAGTGTCTGCAGTTCCGGTCATACCGGAAAGGTTTGANAATAATCTAAAGAAATTCTGAAAAGTAGTTGAGGCCAATGTTTGTGACTCTCTTTGTATTGGAACATTTTCTTTGCATTCNAAGGCTTGATGAACTCCTTCACTCATNCTTCTGCCAGGCATAGTTCTGCCNGTATGNTCATCAATTAATAAAACCTCATTATTTCTAACTAAATAGTGGATATTTTTTTGGAATAAGAAATTAGCTCTCAAAGTAGCTTGAACAAACTTCATTATCTTTAAATTTGATACTGAATATAGACCGTCAGAACCACCAATTATTCCAGCATCCTCAAGGAGACCTTCGACTATAAAATATCCGTCATCAGTAAGCTCAACACTTCTATTTTTTTCATCAATTAAATAGTGACCTCTTTCACTATCTTCAAGTGGCTCTTCTTCTGTTCCCTCTCTTAGTTGTTCAGTCAATTTTGGAATAAACCTTCTTATTTGCTTATATAAATCTGAACTTTCAGATGAAGGACCTGATATTATCAATGGAGTTCTAGCCTCATCAATTAAAATAGAATCGACTTCATCAACTATTGCAAAATCAAGAGAGCATTGAACTCTTTCTTCAACATTATGAGCCATGTTATCTCTCAAATAATCAAAACCAAGTTCATTATTTGTCGCATATATAACATCGCACTTATATGAATTAATTTTTTCTTGAATATCTTGATTAGAGTTAACTACACCAACACTTAATCCTAAGAATTCATATATTGGTCTCATCCACTCTGCGTCTCTTTTGGCTAGATAATCATTAACTGTAACCAATACAGCTTTGTTACCTATAGCTGAATTTAGATATGCTGGAAGCGTTGCTACCAAAGTTTTACCTTCACCTGTTTTCATTTCAGCAATATTGCCTTCAGCAAGAGAAATACCTCCAAGCATCTGAGAGTCAAAATGCCTAAGTCCTAATGTTCTTTTACTAGCTTCTCTTACGGCAGCAAAAGCTAAGGGTAAGATTGAATAAAGGTCATTATTGTTATTTTTGTATTCTTCATTAAGCTCTTCTTTGAGCGTTTTAAAATAAGAATCTGGTTTTGAGGATAATTCATCTTCAAGTTTATTTGATGCGCTCACGTGCACCATCATTCTTTTTAGAATTCTGTCATTACTTGAACCAAAAATGTTAGATAGAAAATTTAGCATTCTAATTATTTAAGTGTTTAATTTAAATACACTTATTCTATATCCCCAAAAGGTGGCCTTACATATGAAATAGGGGCATTTTCTGAATTTTCAAACTCGATAGTTTCGTATGCATCATCATCTTCAATTATTTTTCTTAGAAGTTTATTATTTAATTCATGTCCTGACTTATATCCAGAGAATTCACCAATTAAGTTTCCACCTAAAAGATATAAGTCACCAATAGCATCAAGCATCTTATGCTTAACTATCTCATCATTAAATCTTAGACCTTCTTCATTCAATATTTCATCATCTCCAAAAGCTATTGCATTATTAATACTTGCACCAAGAACAAGGTTTTTTGATTTTAGTTCATCTAAGTCACTCATATAGCCAAATGTTCTCGCTCTACATACCTCTTTTACAAAAGAAGTTGAGGAGAAATCAATGACTGATTCTGATGGCAGTTTCTTATGTACCGGATGGTCAAAATCAACTTTAAATGAGACTTTAAAACCGTCAAAAGGTTTTATAGTTGCATATGCATCATCTCTAGTAACCGTTACTTCTTTTTTTACTTTTATAAATTTTTTAAGGGATTCTTGATCTTTAAGACCTGCTGATTGAATTAAAAAAACAAACGGACTCGAACTACCATCCATAATTGGAACCTCAGGACCATCCAGTTTTATAAAACAGTTATCTACACCAAGACCTGCAATTGCTGATAGAAGGTGTTCAATGGTATGAACTTTTATACCATCTTTAATTAGTGTAGTAGACATACTTGTTTCACCAACATTCTCAGCAAGCGCGGGAATAACAAGGTTTTCATTTACATCTGTCCTAATAAAATTGATTCCAGAATTAATATCGGATGGTATAAGTTCAAGATTTATGTTTTTTCCAGTGTGAAGGCCTATTCCTACCGCCTTTATTGAATTTCTTAGTGTTCTTTGTTTTAACATTTTCTTTGTCTTACAATTTCTGACAATATTATCCCAGTTGCGACGGAAACATTAAAGCTTTTGAAATTTTTATTATTACTCAAGTTAATAAGAGTATCGCAACTTTCAGATGTCTTTTTTCTAATTCCATGTTCTTCAGAGCCCATAACGATTGCACATGAACTTTTGAAATCACAGTTATGAAAATTATCTTTAGCATGTTCACTTAGACCAAATGTCTGGATATTAAGAGCCTTTAAATGCTTTATACAATTTATAAGATTGCTAACTTGAAAAATTTTTAAAACCTCAGCACCCCCAGCTGATACATTATGGACGGTGTCATTAATTGGAGCGCATTGATGTTTATTTATTATTAGAGCATCTACACCCAATACAGCAGCAGACCTAATACATGCTCCTAAATTTCTTGGATCAATTATATTGTCTAGAATTAATAAAAAATGTTCATCATTATTATTATTTAGAAAAATTTTTAGGTCTTTAAAACTAAGGATTTTTTCATCTGAAATACTTGCTTCAGGGTCTTTTTTTAACTTCCTTGAAAATTCATAATTAACACCATGCTCTTCAGCAAGAGCAATTAAATTATTAATCCTAGTATCTTTTCTAGAGTGAGGTAAAAAAATATTTTTTATTTTATGCGGATTATGTTTTAGCATTATTTCAATGCTATGAAATCCCTTACGTTTTTGNTTGTCGTTCTTCATATTATTCTGGTANGAGCGTAATTTTCCTCTCCTCGGGAATTACATTAATTAGTTGTGCATTAATTTTTTGGCCAATTCTAAATGTTTTACCTGTTCTTCTCCCTTTGAGTATATTTGCTTGACTATCAAAAATATACCTATCTCTCTTTAAGTCACTAACATGTATTAAACCTGAAATATAATAATTTTCAATTTCACAAAATAAACCAAAGTCAGTGATTCCAACAACAAATGTATTAAAGGTATTACCAACAAAATCTTCAAGTTTATGACATATCATTTGTTGTATAACTTGCCTTGATGCTATCTCAGATTTTTTTTCTAATCTTGATAATTCTTCAAGAGTCTCCTCCAATGATTCATTTGAGTCTTCATTTTTAGAATTAGATAAAATGTTTTTTATCATTCTGTGCACAATTAAATCAGGGTAACGCCTTATTGGTGATGTAAAGTGAGTATATTTTTTTAATTGAAGGCCGAAGTGACCAATTTTTTTTGTAGAGTATTTCGCTCTCTTTAAAGTNTGAAGAATCAAGATATTAAGAACATTAATTTCATCGCTTTTGCTGGAATGACTGATAAACGAATTCACCAAATCAACTGAGTCGTTCAAATTATTAGATGCATGACCTTTTAGTGAAAAAAATTTCTTAAGGTTCTCAATCTTTATTAAATCTGGCTCTTCATGAATCCTGTAAACTCCATATTCATAATGCTGATTAATAAAATCAGCCGCACATATATTAGCTGCAATCATGGATTCTTCTATCATCTGATGAGCAAATAGTCTTTTTGGTTTAACAATCTCGAAGATTTCAGCAGCGCTATCTATCTTGATAATAGGTTCTGATGATTCAATTTCTAAAGCACTTCTTTTTAATCTATTTTTAAGCAACTTATTNGTAAGAATTTTTAAAGCATCAAGAGAGTCACTTATTTCATGAGTATTTGGTTTAAAATCATTTGAATTTATTTCTGAATATTTNCATCTCATGAATGACTTTATAATCGATTCAAAAAAGTTATAAGAAACAATCTCAGCATCTGAATCAAAATGCATTTCACATATCAAAACATTTCTCTTTTTGTTTGGTAAAAGAGAGCAAATGCCATTTGAAATATCTTCATGAAGCATAGGTATTACAGTATTTGGAAAATAAATTGACGTACCTCTTTTATAGGCTTGTTTATCAATTTCAGAATTAACTTTTACAACTGAGGCAACATCTGCAATGGCAACCATGAGTTTAAAACCTTCGCCATCTTTCGAGCAAAAGACCGCATCATCAAAATCTTTAGCATCTTCTCCATCTATAGTAATAAATGGAATACCAGTGCAATCTTTACGATTTTTATCTTCTTGTTCGATTTTTTTTATTTCATCTTTAATTAAACCATTCCATTCATGAGATAGCTCATGTTCTTCAATAGCTTGATTAATNGCGNGTTCCAATTCTTTCATNGCATAGAGTTTAATTTATATTTAAAAAAAAGGGCCCTNAAAGGGCCCTTTATTATGATTATTTAATAATTAAAAAGTTAGATTAAATTTAACTCCAATATTTTTTCCAGGAAGTGGCACTTCATTTTTCACCCACGATGAGTGATTTCTTGCTACTTCATCAAGTAGATTATTACCAAATATTGAAACTCTTAATTCACTTTTATCTCTTAAATTAAATGTTTTTGTGAGTCTTGTATCAAGCATCCTATAACCTTTAGTTACAGTTTCACCTTCACCAATATCACTTTGTTTATCAACATCCTTTAGATTAAGCTTGAAAACAATATCATTCTGTTTATAGGATAAAGAATATATGTTTCTAGCTGGATTGATTCTAGGAACATAATGCCCATCAGAGAACTTCGCATTAACAACATCTCTGCCGAAAGAAACTTTCAGCTCTCCCATGCCAATGTTAAGAGTTCTACCAATTTCGAATTCATACCCATCAAATTCAGCATCTTCTTGCATGTAATTTGCATGAATTAAATTGCCATGACCATGGTCATCATGATCATCTCCGTGGTCGTCATCATCAACAAGCTCAGCTTCGTGATCATCATGATGTTCATCTTCATGGTCATCATGATCGTCCTCTTCGTCAATTAGAGCTATATAATTATCAACATCAGTCACATAAAAACTTGCATATGCATAAAAATCATCTTTTTCATAATTTAATGTTATGTCAAAGTTATTTGAAGTTTCGCTTTGAAGNGTTGGGTCACCAACTTCAAATCTTCCAGTGGCCATATGAGGGCCATTCATNAATAACTCTATGACTGAAGGAAGTCTCTCTACACTTGCATAACCAAGACTAATATCAAGATTATCGCTTAAGTTCCTTCCCATACTTACAGCAAAACTGTTAGTTGTATCATCAATATTGTAATTATCAATGTCACCATGATCTTCATCAGTAACACTTCCCGATCTATCTATTTGATCAATCCTCATTCCTAAATCAACATTAAATAAATCAAAATCTTTACTAATGTAATAGCCTATAGTGAATTCCTCATTATTGGCAGGGTTCATAAATGCTTCTTCACCAACAATTGAGTTATCTTCATCTACGATATTAATTACAACTTTTTGATCAGAATTTTCATTTGAAATATCAAAGACTGCACCATACTCAACCGCTTCATTTGCGAAAGTAGTTGGAGCATGACCTTCTTCATCCCCATGATCATCATGACCTTCTTCTTCTTCATGAGCTTCAGTTAATGTGTAATCAGATTCACGATATGTAAAATCAACTTTGTTAACAAGGTTACCATTAACGTTGTATGATCCTTTTATAGTAAAGCTTTCTGAGTCAGTAGTTGAGAAAATTCTTTCCTCTCCATGCTCGTCATGGCCATCTTCATCTCCATGATCGTCACCATCTTCATCACCGTGGTCATCACCGTGGTCATCACCATGCTCATCACCGTGCTCATCNCCATGGAAGGGGATTCCATACACACTTTCTAAGTTATCTATTGAAACTCCTATATAGCCCCAATCAGTAACTTTTGAAATACCAAANTTTGTAGCTTCAACAGCATAATCAGAATTATTTATGAATCCCATATTTTCATCATGATGTTCATCTTCATCATGATCATCATGGTGCTCTTCTTCTTCATGCAACACAGCTCCATGCGGAACATCGTAGTTATCAAAATCTATATTCTTATATCCAAAATTTACATTAAAACCACCTATGTTGTTTTTGAAATTAAAAGATTCTGCACTTCCGTCATTAACTGATTGAGTTTCATAACCAACTTTAAATTCTGGAAGTTCGTAGTTTAGAGCTGATATACAATCATCAACAATATTAATAATTCCACCGGTAGTTCCATTGGCATAAAGTAAAGATGATGGCCCCATGACAATTTCAACTTGTTCAATATCATTCAGGTCAACATCATTCAAATGATCTACTCCTAATCCAGAAACATCACGATTTACCATACCGTTTTTTAGTATTTTTACTCTTGGCCCAGACATACCTCTTATGATTGGTTGCCCAACTGCTGCACCATAATCCGCTATAGAAACACCTAAATAACTGTCGATTGCATCACCTAAGCTTGTAGTAGCTCCATCAACAAAATCACTCCCATCTATAACATAAATTGGATTTAAAACTTCAGTTGCATTTACATATGATGATGAAACGACAACTTCTTCTACATCCTGATCTTGTGAGATGATATTGTTTGAATGAAATGCAATTAAAACAATAATTGCGTTTAAAAATTTTTTCATTTTTTCCTCCTTTTAGGAAAGTTAATTAATTGTTTAAGTAAAATTAACTTTTAAAAGGCGGAGCTCTAGATAGATTTGATTTTTTGTTATAACTTACAAATCTTTTGATAAGACTTGTTTTCTGGGGAACTCTTTGTGATTCTTTTAAATCTCTTGAAATAGATAACTTTACGTCGGCATTCTCTTCACAGGCTTGACATTCAACTACGCTTTCTTCTTCATGAGAAAAATGATCATGATCTACAAATGAGTGAAGAGAAAGACTCACTACAAAAAATAGCGCAAAACTTATGTATTTTTTATTTGAAATCATTATTAGCTGCTACTAGAACATGAAAACTTAAGCTTTTCAAGTTATATTTCTACATCGCTTCAACAAAAAGCTTTTCCCACTCTTCGTGTGAAGGCAGTCTTGGAGTAGTGATATTGCTGGGATCAGTTATAGAGTGAGCAACTAGTTCTGGAATCATGTCCTCAGTTATTCCCATTTCTGCTAAACCATTAGGCATCCCAATCTGTTCATTTAATTTCTCAATTTCATCCGGCAAATTAAATGAATCATTTTTTCCCATTGCATAAGCAATCCTTGAGTATTTATTTCCAACATGATTTTTATTAAATCTTAATATTGTTGGTAAAATAACTGCGTTAAGAGTTCCATGATGAAGATTGAGTTTTTGTATGGCTCCAGCTGCATGGCTCATTGAATGAACAGCTCCCAGGCCTTTTGAAAAAGCCATAGCGCCTTCGGTAGATGCCATCATCATATTCCATCTTGCCTCTTTATCTTGTCCGTCTTTATATGCCCTAATAAGACCCTCATCTTTAATAATTTTTTCAATTCCATCTAAACCTACTGCTTCAGCAGGAGGATCATTGATTGGTGATAAGATAGCTTCGATGCAATGAGTTAAAGCATCCATTCCTGAGCCAGCTGTTAAAATAGGGGGTAGGCCAACTGTAAGTTCTGGATCACAAATTGCAGCATTTGGTCTTAAATGAGGACTTGCAAAAATTAATTTTCTTCCATCATCCATTATAATTAAAGCTCCATCAGACACTTCGCTTCCAGTTCCTGATGTGGTTGGAATGGCTATCATAGGAATTGTTTCAGTTATTTTCTTGTAACCTCCTTCAACCACTGAATAATCTATTATATTGCCGTCATGGTTTGCCATAAGNGCTACTGCNTTTGCTAAATCCATGCTTGAACCGCCTCCAAATCCAATAACGCCNTCGCAGTTATTAAGTTTATATAACTCTAAAGCTTTATTAACTGCTTTTTCAGTTGGATTTCCTGGAGTTTCTTCATAATATGCTGAAGAAAATCCATTTGAGAGAAGACTTTTAATTTTTTCAGTCATGCCTATAGAAGCAAGGCCAGGATCGGTACAAATAAGAGGGTTTTCTATTTTATGTGTTCTCAAAACTCGAGATATTTTTTCTATAGCTCCATTTTCAAAATATGGCCTATTAAAATAATTTAACTGCATAATTGTTATTTGTTTTTATTTTTTTAATTATAGATTATATTATTGTAAGTATGACCAAGCTAATGAAAATAACCTCTCTGTGCCTATTTTTTTTCTTCAGCACAATTATTATTATTGAATCAAAGCCTTTTGAATCTACATATGAGCCATTACCTGCTGAAAATATACTTATAAAGAATGCAAGTATTTATGATGGAGATGGTAATGAATTCAAAAATACAGATGTATTAGTTCAAGATGGAAAAATTATTGCAATTGGGCAAGATCTTCCAGCCACAAAAGATTTCACAGTAATCGATGCTACTAATAAGTGGGTCACTCCAGGAATAATAGATATTCATTCACATATGGGGGTTTATCCTGCTCCTGGTGTTAGAACTAGTTCAGATGGAAATGAAGCAACTAGTCCTGTTACAGCAGATGTATGGGCAGAACATTCAATGTGGGTTCAAGACCCTCAATATGCTCTAGCTTTAACTGGAGGGGTAACAGCATTCCATGTCCTTCCTGGCTCGGCAAACTTAATTGGTGGAAGGGGGGTTACTGTAAAAAATCTTCAGAGAACCACTATAAATTCTATGAAATTTCCAGATGCTCCTCATTCATTAAAAATGGCTTGTGGAGAAAATCCAAAAAGAGTTTATGGAAATAGAGGCCAGGCACCATCAACAAGAATGGGTAATGCAGCTGGTTATAGGAAGTCTTGGATTAAAGCTGAAGGCTATCTAAGAAAGATAACAGAATATGAAGAAAAATCAGATGACGCAAAAGAACTTGAATANGCTCCAAGAAGAGACTTAGAAATGGAAACATTGGCTGGAGTACTAAGAGGAGAAATTTTAGTTCACAATCATTGTTATCGAGCTGATGAAATGGCAACAATGATTGATATAGCAAAAGAATTTAATTATAAAATTACNGCGTTTCATCATGGCGTTGAAGCATANAAGATTGCTGATTTATTAGCTGACAATGGAATTTGTGGNGCACTTTGGGCTGACTGGTGGGGGTTTAAGCATGAGGCTTATGACATGGTCCAGGCTAATATTGCCATTGTAGATCAGGCAAGAAATGGCAAAGGTTGTGCAATCGTTCATTCTGATGATGCAATAGGTATTCAACANCTTAATCAAGAAGCATCAAAATCTTTAGCAGCCGGAAGAAGGGCAGGCTTTGATATTTCTGAGGCAAGAGCTATGAGGTGGATAACATCCAATCCAGCAAAAGCAGCAGGAATATANGACCAAACAGGATCGCTCCAAGTTGGCAAGAATGCTGACATAGTTGTATGGTCTAAAAATCCATTTAGCGTATACGCGCTTGCAGAAAAAGTTTTAATCGATGGCGCTATTGCCTATGACCGAGANAATAATCTTATACCTGCAAGTGATTTTGATATAGGAATTATTAAACCTGCAAGAAATAGGACTCAAGAATAAATAAATGAGAGATAACAAGTTTAAATTTTTTTATATAGCCTTTGTTGGATATGCGCTAATCGCATTTGCTGCTAATGCACAAAGTATTGTTATTAAAAATGCAACTATTTACGACGGATTAAACAATACACCTTTTGTTGGAAACATTCTTATTGATGAAAATAAGATAAAAAAGATTTCCTCTTCAAATCTTCAAGCTGATTTTGTTATTGATGCTTCTGAAAAAATTGTAACTCCAGGTTTCATAGCAACTGACACACAGCTAGGAATAGTTGAGATAGGTGCATTAAGTGTTACTAGAGACGACTCTTCAAAAATGTATAAGATCGGCTTTAGTATATTTAATGCTTTCAATCCGAACTCAACATTAATTCCATGGAATAGATCAAATGGAATTACATCTGCATTAACACTTCCTAATAATACATCTAGTCCAATTGGAGGCTTAGGGTCTTATTTTGTTTTGGACAGTAAACTAGATGTAACTGGCACTTCTGACATGGTCATGATTGGTGAGTTTGGTGGGAGCAGTAGCAAGTCGAGAGCTGAGCAATTTTCAATGATAGAAGATTTGCTTATTCTTGCTTCATCGCTTACAAAGAGTGACATAAATTCCGATCTTGAACTATCAGATTTAATTGATGAGTGGTCTATATCTGATGCAATGAATCTTCATCCTAGAGACATGAGAGCATTGTATCAATTAGTAAATAATAATTTACCTCTAATTATTAAATCTCACAGAGCATCTGATTTATTAAAACTCATAGAGTTAAAAGAAAAATATAACTTAAATATAATCATCATGGGAGCTCAAGAAGCTAGTCTTGTCTCTGACGAACTAGCAGAACACAATATTCCTTTAATATTTGATCCAATGAACAACATACCAGAATCATTTGACGAACTTGCATCCAATATCCAAATGGCTAGCAAATTGGAAGAAGCTGGAATTGAAATGATGTTTACTGTATCTAGAAGCCATAATTATCATTTGATTAGACAGGGTGCGGGAGTAGCTGTGGCTAATGGGTTATCTTATGGTGCCGCTATTAGAGCACTGAGCTCAACCCCAGCAAAAGTTTTTGGCATTAAAGATAGAGGAACAATTGAGTCAGGGAAAATTGCGGATTTAATTATCTGGGAGGCTGATCCTCTTGAGCCATCATCTATGCCTGAATACGTATTTGTAAATGGCGAAAACATTGATTTAACTACTAGGTCTTCTAGACTAAGAGATAGGTATACAAAAAAACTAAATAAGCCAGTTATTTATAGAGATTAATTATCTTTATTCATTACGACCCAATACAACAAAGCAATCAAAATAATATTACCAATAATGTAGGTTGTGAAATCCATTTATTTGTAGGCTAACATTACTAGCATAACTAACAAAGTTAAATAGATTCCGATATATATAAATTGACCATATCTGAAATCTTTTTTCAGCGCTTTATTTTTTTCTTCGTTTGATTTATTTTCTTCATTCATAGTTTTTAATCCTTTCATCCTCAATTGTGAAAACAGGCAATCCAAGTTTTATCAATTCATGCTCTCTTTCTAAAAAAACTTTTTTGTATTTGTAAAATGGAAGCCTTGGAAATAGATGATGCATGCCATGATAGTTTTGATACAACCAAACCCATGTCATTGGAGCATCTAGCCAATTTTTTGTTCTTATAATATTTGTGTCTCCAAATTTTTCTGAACTCTCGTAAGGCATATGCACTAAATAATCAAAAAATATTCCTAATAACATTACCGCAAAAAGTAATGGAAAAACATAACTGACAAAAAAATGATACCAAGGCAAGTTAAATACATTAGTTAAGACAACTAAAATAATTATCGGAACCAATGATTCAATCGTTCCAATTCTCATTGCTTTTTTACCAGCCTTTGAATTTTTCACGCCTTCTTTTTTAATGTAGAAAAAGTCTTTAATTAGTAAAATAAAAAAGCCTCTTGCTGCTATTGAAAACCATGTAGGACCTTTAATTATAATATCTGGATCTAGTTCAGGATTATTTGCATATTTATGATGCTCCAAATGACTCCATCGATGTTGAGTATAGCTATGAAGATAAAAAGCAGCGCTAATGGAACCAAGGAGAGGGTTTAAAAAATTAAATTTTTTATTTTTGCCTGATATATTTTGATGAACAGCTTCGTGTAACGGTGTGTACATCATATAAAAGAAATAGCTAGATATTATAAGGTGAGGAAATAAACCAATTACTTTATTTGCATAAGCAATCTGACTAAGTATTAAAAC
>PAJW01000022.1 GCA_002710265.1 Gammaproteobacteria bacterium
TGGACCAGGTAATACTTCAACCCTTTCCATGTCAGCAACGTATACATCTAAATTTCTGCCTGGAACTTGTGCAGGCTATTCATCGATATATAGAGCTACGTTTGGTTGAGAACCAGCTGCTGTAGCAAGCATGACGTTAACTGAATCCACTGCAAGTCCTCTTATGTAGATAGTAGACTGTCCAGGACCTCGTCCACCACTTGTTACATTCGGAAGATATTCAACGTATTCGTCAAAATTTGAAACGTTCATTTCTTTTAATGTTTCTTCTGTTAAAGCGGTTACTGTTACTGGAATTTTAGAAGCACTTTCATCCTTCTTTGTTGCAGAAACAACAACTTCTTCGATCTGCCGATCTTGTGCTTCAGCTGTTTGCGGTATCATCGCAGCAACTGCACCCAAAACGCCTAAAGAAACCTTATTTTTTATATTATTAAGTTGTTCTTTTGTTTTAATTAAATTAAACATATGAATCCTCATAGTTAGTTTATATAAATTGCAAAATAAACTAGCCTGGTACCCCCAGAGATTGTCCCCCTAGAAAGTTTAGCCATATTTATAGACCAGCAATTTCTGTAAATCGGTCTTGTGCTAATAATAACATCTTAAAATAATGATGCAATATAGATATAAATTTCAGTTATATTATCTAATACAATGGATTTATAACTAGATTATTCAATTTAATTATGTTTCACTAAAGATTCTCTATATGAACAATATAAGTAAACCTAGGTTTCTAAGTGCTGTTTCTTTAATAATATTAATTACAGCTTTAGTATCGTTAAATTCTTCAGTATCTGAAGGTTTTTTTATTAATTTACAATCTTTTTTATCTAAATACCTAGGATGGATGATTATTTTGTTAGCAAATGGGTTTCTTATATTTTCAATTTCTTTAATATTTACTAAATATAAAGATACTAGGCTTGGAGGGCATAATGCAAAGCCTTCTTACTCATATACAAATTGGATAGCAATGTTATTTAGTGCAGGCCTTGGTATTGGCTTATTGTTTTATGGCGTAGCAGAACCAATAATGCATTTAAATTCATATCCGGGGATGATTGAAGGAAATATTTCTTATAATGCGGGTAAAGCTATAGGTTTAGCTAATTTACATTGGGGGCTGCATGGATGGGCAATATATTCTTCATTAGGATTATGTTTTGCATATGCATCCTATAATAAAAATCTTCCTTTCAGAGTAAGCTCGCTTTTGGGATCTAAAGTATCCTCCAATAAGAACCTAGCAATAACAATTGATGTCATTGCAATTCTTACAACGGTTTTTGGTGTTACTACATCTCTCGGTCTTGGAACGGTTCAAATAAGTGCTGGCCTTAGTCATGTATTTGATATTAGCGAAAGCTTCTTTAATCAGATTTTGATAATTACATTTATTACCCTAATTGGCCTTATAAGCGTTTCACTTGGACTAGACTCAGGCATTAAAAGACTGTCTCAATTAAATATGATTTTAGCTATAGGGCTACTTTTATTTATTTTTATATTAGGTCCAACAATATTCATTATTAATGCATTAATACAAAACTTTGGAGCCTACGTAAATACTCTTATTCAGTCTGCAACATGGACTGAAGTCTATGATGAAACCTCTTGGCAAAATGGATGGACATTATTTTATTACGCATGGTGGTTTGCATGGGCTCCATTTGTTTCACTTTTTATTGCACGTATATCCTATGGGAGAACAATTAAAGAATTTATTATTGGAGTATTGTTTGTACCGTCATTAATTGTTTTTATTTGGATGGGAGTTTTTGGAAACGCTGCTATATATCAAGTAATTAATGAAACAAGTCAAATAAGCGAAGTGGTAAACAATAACATGCCTGTGGCATTGTTTACATTGTTTAATGTATATCCATTAGCTCAGCTATTATCAGTTCTATCTTTAATATTAATCGTTACATTTTTTGTAACGTCATCTGACTCAGGTGCTTTGGTTGCATCAATGCTATCATCTAAAAAACAAACAGACATAAATGATGACTCCCCAATTTTATCAAGAATTACTTGGGCTATCTTATTGGGAATTTTGGCAGCTGTTTTATTATATGCAGGAGGTTTAACTGCACTTCAAACATCTGTAGTAATAACTGGTGTGCCTTTTGCGCTTATTGTTGTTCTTGCTTGTAGGGAGTTTTATTTATCTTTAGATCAAGAAATTTGATATTAATGAATCTCTTTATCTATAGAATCTAATTCCTCATTATCCATCTCGTCTTCATAAACTAAATTATTATTTTCATTTTTACTTGAAGATACTCTTTTTGAAACAATAAGGATCACTAGAACGATTAAAGCTATTAAACCAATTTGATACAACATATATTAACTCTATATAATTACTAATCTAATATGTTAACCTCAAAATCAAAAAGAATATAATGGATGCTTTAAAAAATATTTTAAATCGAGTATCTGCCAGAAAATTATCTGAACCACACCCCTCAGCTGAAGAAATGGAGATAGTATATAAGGCTGCCTTAAGAGCACCAGATCATGCTTGGTTAAGAACAAGTACTTTTATAGAAGTTAAAGATAAAGGATTAAAAAAATTATCAGATATTTTTTTTGATTTTGGAAAAACCATACCTGATTTATCAGATGACGTTCTAATTAAATATAAGAATGCTCCATTTAGAGCTCCTATGATTGTTATATTGGTGAA
This sequence comes from Gammaproteobacteria bacterium, assembly GCA_002710265.1. Lineage (GTDB taxonomy): Bacteria > Pseudomonadota > Gammaproteobacteria > Magnimaribacterales > D2472 > SAR86A. The sequence continues at coordinate 2,699 of PAJW01000022.1, forward strand.
CACATATAAAGAACATCCCAAAGTTCCTGCAATTGAACAAAAGCTATCAACTGGAGCAGCTGCACAAAATATTATGCTTGCTTTAAATGCAATGAATTATTCGTGTATTTGGAGAACTGGAAAAATGGCATTTAATGAAATGATTAGTAGAGAACTTGGCTTAAATGAAAATCAAGAAATATTAGGATATTTGTATATAGGTACAGAAACAGGAGAAAAGAAAAAGATACCAAACTTAGATATAGATGATTTTGTGAGTTATTTATAAATTTTTGTATTTATATGCCGAAATCCATGCCATCAAAGTAAAAACAATTTCTGATACCAGTGACGACAAAGCCAAAGGGGCCTCATGACTAACGCTTGCAAATATATTAAAAACTGCTGCTAACATGTATACCAAACCACATGAGAAAATAAATTCATATTTCTTGGTTGCAAATGAAAGAAAACACATAGTGGAAGTTGCTAAGAAAAAAGCTGTGAAATCTCTTATCTGTGTGTTACGCCCCTCACCTTCTAAATAAATCATGCCTAGGGTTTCAGCTGCAACTGCAGGCATAAAAATCCATTGAATTGAAATTAGCAGCAACACTGCTCCTAAGGTTAGTGATAGTGTATTTGCTATTTTCATAATTGTATTATCTCAGCATTATTAATTTTGTTGTGTTCTATTATAGAATCTTTTTTGCTCACCAGATAACAATTTTTATGATTACCAAAACTAACTGAATATTTAGGAATATCATCTATTAAATGAATTGCACATAAACCCTCAACGGCAATACATTCTGCTATCTTATTATTTTCAAGTATTTCTTTAACAAAGGGTATTCTTTCGGGCTCTTCGTCATAATGAGGACAACATATTCCATTAACAAAACCAAGACAAGGTAATATTGCCTGGTGATCTTTCCATGAATCAGTAATACCTTTTTCAAACCAACATATTGCTCCAGCGCTAACGCCACTCATAATAATTCCTTCTGTATAAGCTTTTAATAAAATTTTATCTAATCCCCACTCTTTCCAAACAGCTAACATACTCTTAGTATTACCACCTCCAACGAAAATTATGTCTTGATTCATGATATGTGCCTCAAGATTGACGGTTCTTTTGAAAAAATCAATATGAGAAGTTTTACAATTCAATGAATTAAAAGCTTTATAAAAACTATCAATGTACCCGCTATCATCTCCTGTTGCCGTGGGTATAAAACAAACTTTAGGTTTTTTCTTTTTTGACTGATTCCTTATATATTTTTCAATTTTTAAATACTTAATTTCTCTTCCAAAACCCCCACCACCAATTGCAATTATTTGCCTCATATATGAATTATCCTTTATTTATATTTTTTATCGAAATATATAAGTCTTTTTTTCCATTTGGCTGTTAATTCATTAAATTCATCTAATCTAACTATAAATTCTTTAAATATTAAATCCCTATCAACCATCAATATAACGATTTGTTTTATTTCTGTATTAAACATAACATTGTGAGCATTTGCATAAGCACAACCTTGAAGAAAATAATCTTCAATCCATTCTCTTCTTTTAATTCTTCTTGCAGTTTTAAAATCTATTAAAGATGGAATATCTTGGTATGTACCTACACAATCAGCTGTTCCGGCATATAAATTGTCTAATATTAGACCAACTTCAAGACCCCAGATTTCTGTTATCTTTGCAAGACCCTGATTAATAAATTTAGAAGTCATTTTTTTTGCCATAAGTTGATCATTAGTTTCTTCAAACTCATCCCAATGATCTTTATTGAGATATTTTTCAATAGCTTCATGGACTGCGGTACCAATATCAGTACTTTGTTTCATTATTCTGTCCGCTTCTACAGCACCAACTTTTTTCCTCCATTTATCTATACCCTCTTTGTTATTTGAAGTTTTAGAAAGTACTGTTGTTACACTTGGAACAAGGTTCCCATTAGAATCTAAATAATGTCTACCAATTTCAGTATCGACTCTTTCAAGATTTGGGTATGTAAATTTGTTATTCATTAAAATGTTTTGAAAGCATTGTTAGGTCATTCTCAAAATTCTTCCAATAATTAAGTGCAGATTTATAAATTGGTTGTCTTACTTGTTCTGAACTAGCAGTTTTTACAGGACGAGCNGATTTATAAAAATTCATACAAGATTCTTCAAAAGGAAGCTCTAAGTAATCNAACATTTTACGAACCTCNTCTTCNGGATTATTNATAACATTTTCATAAAGTACTGTATGAATAGATTTAGGAAAATAATTATTCCAAAANCCCATAAGACGTTCATANTCTTTATAGTATCTTGCAATGTCATCNAGGTCATAGGTAAAGTGCTGACCTTTTGCAAAATATTGNTTAAAGCAACTAAANCATCCATCCANTGGATTTCTCCTAGCGTCAATAATNTTAGCATTAGGAAGAATCATNTTAATTAAGCCAATATGAGGAAAATTATTNGGCATTTTATCAATGAANAAATCTTTATCNTTTCTAGCCCACNTNGTNTCATCAATAAACATTTTTCCATACATTTTTATTGATTCNCTATTAAGATNAAGTAAATTNTTTAAATAATTTTCTGAATCATCCAGTGATTTAATNCGNCTGCCTATNGTCATNATATTATGNAGTTCTTGAGTTCCNTCAATTCTTGAATGNGATGATAATATTTGNTCAAGAAGNGTNGAGCCTGCTCTTGGAAGACCTAAAATAAAAATTGGATCTTTTGCTTCATATCCTGANTTGAAATCAATATTTTTTTTATTTTTTTNAAAGAAATCTATAATTGAATCAANATTATTTGCATTCTCTTGNGCATTATANTCAACTATTTTTCGNTGCATCCAGTTACCTTTTTCATAAAANTCAAATGATTTTTTATAATCNCCCTTTGATTCNTGTGCNTTACCTAATGCAAAAAGCATTTGAATTTTCTCCTGNTCTTGAATGTTATCTTTAAGNGAATTTTCCATNANNGANATTTGTTTNTCAGAAAATTTATACGTTTTAAGATTTGCTAAGCTCCAATANCCTTCTCCACATAATGGATATAATTCAATTGCTTTNAGATATGNATCTTCGCATTCTTTTCTTCTTCCTACCGTTTTAAGNGCATGNCCCATNCTAAGAAANACTCGAGGGTTATTATCTNTNAGTGATAAAACCTTTTGATAAGTCCTAATACCTTCNTCATAATCTGCAAGTTTCACATAAATTGTNCCTAGNGCNACTAGCGCTTCAAGATTATATGGNTCTAGNTCTATTAGATTCTTGAATGCTTTNTTTGATTTTTCTAATTTATTTTGAATTCTATATACCTTTGCTAGGTTNTCCCATAGNAGATGAAAGTGCTGATCAAGTTTTATTGCTCTAATAAATAAATTTTCAGCAACTGAATAATTTTTATTTTTAAAGGCCAAAAGTCCCAACAACCTCAACGCATCTATGTTGTTGTTGTCTTTTTTTAAAACTTTTTTGTATGACTCTTCTGCTAACTTAAATCTTCCTGCTTTTACATGCCTTATTCCTTTGTAAAGTTCAGAATAGGATTTATCTGATTCAAAAAAAGATTGAATAACCTCATCAGACTTTTCTTCATCATCATGTTTTAAATAATAATTTGATAGTTCCCTTGCAGTATTTATTGATGGATGACTTTTATTCAGTAGAAGTAAGGTTTTAAATGCAGATGATTCATCTCCTATGAAGAGCAAAATCTTATATTTCTTTTCTAAGATATTCTTATCAGTTTTATCTATTTTTAAAACTTTATTAACATAATCAAGTGCTTCATTTGGTTTATTTAGCTTTATGTAAATATCACTTAATAGGCTTAGGGATGTTTTATGATTGGGGTGAATTTTCAGAATTTCTTCAAGTTGTTCGATAGACTCTTTTAGATTATTATCATTCAGTAACTTAATGGCATTATCAAAAGCATACTTAGTATTATTTAGTTCAGACATAAGATAAAAATGATTGACCCTAATTGGAATAAAACTGTACTTAGTATAACTATTTTGCTTTCATTGGTGTTATCTATATTTGTTTTAACTGATCCATCAACTTCATCCAAAATACTTTCTGGGGTTTATACAAGTCTTTCTGAAAAGTTTGAATCTTTTTTTATGTATGGAAGTTTTATTCTTTTAATTTTGCTTTTTTTATTAGCAATATCCAAATTCGGGACAATACAGGTAAAGCTAGACAATAAACCAACCTACTCTCTTTTGTCATGGTGTTCTATGTTGTTTGCTGCTGGTATTGGAGCAACATTATTATATTGGTCAACAATCGAATGGATTGAATATTACAATATATTAAGTATTAATTCAGGNCTAAAAGANGAACAGATATTNCTNTACTCTAGGTCATACCCTCTTTTCCATTGGGGTTTTACAGCATGGGCAATATATTGCTTACCGGTTGTTGCTTTTGGATTNGCTTTAAGTTTAAAACCTGAATCTAATTTAACCTTTTCTGGAATTNTATTTTTTAAAAATAAATTAATTAANTTTATTTTGGACGTGTTATTCATTGGNGCTATTTTATGTGGTGCTGGAGTAGGCCTNGGCCTTTCATTCCCTCTNATATCATCAGTAATTGCAGAGATTTTAAATATAANTAGNACNGTTNCNCTTGATTTANTTACTATAACAATTTGTGCNTTGATTTTTGGNACTAGTGCATANATTGGTGTTCAAAATGGTATTAAAAGATTAAGCAATATNAATATGGTTTTAGTTATATCATTTCTGATTGTTATCTTTTTGATAGGNCCAACNTCATACATACTTTCAAATTCANTAGAAACNGTNTCGTTTTTTTTAAATAAATANATAGAAATGAGTTTAACTACNGGNACNAATATAAGNCTNGANTGGACAGTTTTCTANTGGGCATGGTGGTATGCNCTTGCTCCAATGGTTGGTACTTTTTTAGTTAATATTTCAAATAATAAGACATTAAGAGAAATTATATTTGGTACTATTTTNGTTGGTAGTTTTGGTTGTATTTTTAGTATGTTAATTTTATCGAATCTATCTATTNCACTTTTTGANAANAATTANTTAAACAGNCCAGAAATAATTTCAAATAGNNTTATGTCAAGAGAACAGTTGGTGGTTGAAACAGTATCAAGTGTTCCATTTGGTAATATTCTATTAATAGTATTTGCANTTATATTGATAATATTTCTATGCACCACTTACGATTCTGCTTCATATGTTTTAGCCTCAGCATCGATGAAAAAATCTAATATGACAAGCTCAAAATCTCTAAGACTTATATTTGCATTATTATTAGTAGTTCAACCAACCCTATTGATGTATCTGGATGGCGTAGACTCATTTAAGTGGATTATGGTTATTTTTTCTATACCATTGCTATTTATAAATATGTTGTTAATGTACTCAATATTAAAAAATGTTTATACAATTAGAAAATCATAAAATTCATATTTTTAGTCAATCTGAGATTGACCATGATAANAAAAGCATTTTATTTNTTCCTGGAGCGGGAATGGATCATAGGATTCTATCAATGTTTAAGATGGAATCACTCAAAAATGACTACAATATTCTTGCAATTGACTTACCTGGTCACGGTTATACAACTGGACCATTATTATACGATGTNGAAAGTCATACAGAGATANTAAAACAAGTTTTAGATNAATTAAAACTTAATCAATTAATTTTGTCTGGCCATAGTTGGGGAGGCTTAGTTGCGCTGGATTTATCAACTCAATATAAAAATGAGATGACTTTATGCATGAATATTGCCTATCCATTTTTGGTTGGTGATATCTTGCTAGATTATGCAAAAGGTAATTTGGACCAAGCAGTTGAATTTCTTATGAAATACGGCATCTATAAAATGCCTGAGACAGAAATTAAGACAACTGGATTTGGAGTTAAAGGATCAGGCTTTTATGGGAGATCAAAGGGTGAAATTAAGTCACCTTATGGAACAAAAACAGTTGAAAGTGATCCAGAAAGAGAAATTAAATTATACCCACTAAAAAGATTATTTAATCAGACAGAAAAGGAAATTAGTTCAATTGATTTAAAGTCATGCACGAATTTTAGATTGAAAGATAATCAGATTAAGGATTTAAAAAATGTTAAATTTTTATTTTGTGATAAAGATAAATTAGCAAGATATAACCCAGACAATGAGTTACTCACTAATGTAGACCATGAAAAGGATATATTTATCTTAGAAGAAACTGGTCATTTCCCCTATTTTGAAGATCCTGACCAGTTAGAGATGATTTTTAAGAAAATCTTTACTTAATATCTATATCTTATTCTTATGCCAATAACTCTTGGCTTACTTCCAGTTCTCCTGATACCAAAACCAGGATAACCTGAGCTTCCTACGGATTCAAAGTCATCATATCTAGAAAGATAAGCATCTTTATCAAATAAGTTAGTAACATATAACTCAATTGAAGAATTGTCATTATCTATTCCAGCTCTAAGATTACTCATGCTATATGAGGGTAATAAAATACCTCCATTTTCATATGTAGTATATCTTTCGCCAGTATGGGAGTAATCGATATTCATATATGCAGGCTTACCCATAAAGACAAAGTCTTTGTCAAAAGATAAATAGTACGTAAGCTCTGGCATGTAGGCTAATCTGTTGCCAGCATCAGCTCCAAGTTCACCAGAGGTATAATAATAATCTTCAGACAATGTTGGATCCATTTTATTTACATAAAGAGTCATATCAGCTGTATCACTAATTGCGTACATTAAATTTAATTCCATACCATTTATCTCTGCATTACCAACGTTTTCAGTATAGGCAACTGAAGTTATGTCAGTATCATAGGTAGAGGTTTGATAGTCAGTCCAATCCATCTTGTACAATGCACCGTTTAGTATTAGTTTCCCATCTTTAAGAGATGATTTAACACCAATCTCATAACTATCTAAATAGTCAGGGTCGTACGTTTCAGGAATTAATCCGGCCTGTGAAGGTCTTGGCCTGTTAACGCCTGATGGCCTAAATCCTTCAGAATAACTTCCATAAACCATAATATCGTCTGAAATATCATGAGATATAGAAAGCTTAGGTATAGAACCAGTTTCAGATGAATTAAAATCTAAACTATTAATTCCATATGCATATGAACCGTAATAACCATCACTAGCTTTAAGATTCATTGTTTGGTCATATTTACGTAATCCCATCGTTAATGAAGTCTTTTCAGATAAATCGAAATAAGCTTCACCAAATATTGCGTCGATATCTCCTTTTCTGACTAAATCTGCCTCCCAAAATATTGGATTAGTACTTCCTGGTTGAAGATAGTCTACATCGGTAACTTTTTCATTCGTTTCTTTAAATGCGCCCAATATCCAATTAAAGCCTGAATCATTATTTGATTGAATTCTGAATTCAGTTGCTGTTCTTTCAATATCATTAGTTTGAGCATAGGTCATTCTTGGGTCTCTACAATTAGAAACATTTCCATAATAGTAATAATCATAATAATCACAGACATAAGATGGATAAGCAGCATANGCATAGTATTCAACATAACTTGCATAATCGTATGTNTACGCAGTGTCACGCTCAAATATTGATGATGTTAAAATTACATCAAGATTATCATTTATGCTNCCGCTAAGCGTTACAGACATTTGATCAAATTCATCATCATATTTTTCTGGTGAAAATCTNGTATTTGACCTTGATGGGAGNTCAGANGATTGATCATCAGTTAATATNTCTGTCTCATAAGANCCGTTATATTGTGATTCTTGATTTAAAAATGATAAGTCTAAATTAAAATTATCGAAAGCTGTTGAGATTCTAATCCTACTTCCTTTCTTTGATGAATCATTGTAGTCATCTTTTGCAACATTGTATGGTGCTGTGTAATTATCAATTGTGTAATTAATGCCATAGTTTTGATACGTATAGGTTGCTCTTTTATTATCAATCCAACCTCCATCTTGGACGTCATAAGCGCTAATCCTTGCGGCTAAACTTGATCCAATTGGAATGTTTACAAAAGCTTCAAGAGACTCATCATTAGTTCCATCAGCTATAGAACCGTATTCAACATCAGCACCGAAATCAAATGATGATGGGTCAGGTTTTTTTGTAATTATTTTAATATTACCTGAAGTCGAGCTTGATCCATATAAGGTACCTTGAGGACCCATTAGCACCTCAACTCTTTCAATATCATATACATGAAGATCTGGCGTTAGACTTGCTGCAGTAAGTGGTTGCTCATCAAGATATAAAGCAGTTGTTGCTTCAGGTGATGCATAACTATTCATTATCGCTCCATCAGAAACACCTCGAATATAAAAATTTGATTTACCTGGCCCAACATTATTAAAAGTTACTGCGGGAGAAATATTAGCAATATCTTCTAAACTTTTAATATTCTTCTTCTCAAGTTCCGATGATGAAATTGCCTGAACACTCATGGCAACATCTTGAATATTTTGTTCTTTTTTTGAAGCCGTGACTATTACTTCTTCAACATCATCTTGTGCTCTTAAGTCATTAACATTTGAGACTCCAATTCCAATAGATAACGCACCAAGCCACGACATAGCATAATTATTATCTTTAAATACCTCTCTTAAAACAGAAGTTAATGGGTCTACTTTTTTATGAAAAAGTGGTTTTAATTGAATACCTGACATTATTTTCCCCTAAATACAAAGTGTTACTATTAATATAATACCGATATGAAGAGGTATTTCAAGGCGATGGAGTTTGAATTACTATTTAAGTTTAATGATTAAACAAGCGTTCAAGCAAAAAATCATTCCCCCATTCATTTTTTATAATTGTGCAATTATCTAAATCAATGTCCTTTTGTTTTATTGTTCTGCAAAAACCTGCAGACTCTTGTGTTCCTGGCCATGCATGACCACTGTCCATATTTAAAAGGCTAATTATTTTTACACCATTGTCACAATTGAAATTAACTTCTTCATGAATTAAATCATTTTTATTATGTTTAGATAATTCTTTTTCTTTACAGTTAAAGCTAGTGGTCCATTCNTCAATAATGTCTGTAACAGGGGTATAGAAATATTTATCATGAGAAGCAATATCAAATGGAGGCACTACATAATCTTTATCACCAGCATAGATAATATAATTTATTGGGGTTTTAGGTTTGCAAGCAAGACCATATTGGGGTGATCCAACAACATTAATAATACCTTTTATATCACCGCCATATATACAACCTAAAGCATGAGCTATTTTACCGCCGTTACTCATACCTACTACATACACATCGCTGATGTCATATCTTTTCTTAACAGTATCTATAATGCTTTTTATAAAACCTATATCATCACCACAACTTGTCCAAGCACATCTTCCAGCACCTGTACCTTTGCAGTTTGGATATTTTGGGTACATTACGGCGTCCTCTGCGCAAGTNTCACCAATAGGTGTTTTTGTTCTCGATCCAGTTAAGTCGTTCCAGGATGAAATGTAATTAGATGAAACCTTACCCCTTTCATACATTTTTTCATAAAAAAATAAGCCTTGAGGATAAACTGCTATGAAGCCATACTTATCTGCGCTTTCATTAAAGCCGCCTGTCGTTTCCATCTCAAATCCAGTTGCTGAGCCAGTATAGCCATGCATGCCAATAACAATTCTTGAAATCTTTTTTTTATTATTTTGAGGTATGTAAACTAAGTAATGTCTATTTTCATCATCATATACAACATCAAATCTTTTCATTTCATCTGATTGAAGATATAAAGATATTAGAAATAAAAATGATATGACTTTATGCATATTTAGTTTAAAAATTTAAGAAGTTTATTGTAGGTATTTTCTTTATCAGTTTCACTAAAAACTTCATGACGTGCATTGTTAATTAAATCAAAATCAACATTCTTATAAATTGAATTTAAATAATCATATAAACGTTGGACACCATTACCATTCTCACCAACAGGATCTCTTGTACCCGAAATAATATAGATGGGCATTGTTTTGTTTAGTTGCGCATAACTACCTTTTTTAAAAACAGTTAGCATTCCTTTTGATAAATCATTCCACAAACCTATCGTAACGGGATAACCGCATAAAGGATCATTAACATAATCGTCAACATTAAGATTATCTGACGATATCCAATCTTTTGCTGTTCTATTTGGTTCAAAAAATTTATTGTACTGACCCAATATTATGTTGTCTAAAAATTTTCCTACGGCTTTCTTACCAAAAAATAGCATTTGAAAAAGAATAATTATTCTTTGAATTCTAATAATGTGTGAATGAACTTTTGATGAGCCTGATAAAATAAGTCCATCTATGTTTACCCCCTCTTGAATTGCGCCTAGAGAAATCCATGAACCCATGCTATGACCTATAAGATATTGTTTTAAATTTGGATATTCATTTTTTGTAAGATTAATTATTTTAATTAAATCATTAACAACAAGGCTCCATCCATTATAGTCTGCAAAATATCCCCTATTATTATTCTTTATTCTTTTACCATGGCCTCTATGATCAATAGCAATGACATGATACCCATCTCTATTAAGATTATTAATGAGCCATGTATATCTACCAATATGCTCTGCCATGCCATGGCTGATATGAATGACTCCTTTAATTGAGTTGTTATCTGACAAAAATTTGTAAATATTATTTTCTAAATTGGAGGTATTCATATTCATAATTTATAATAAACTCATATAATAATTATTGAAATGACTATGAGCGAAATTCATATTGCAGGGACTGGTATTTGGTATCCAGATGAAATAATCTCTAATGATGAGATAGTAAATTCGTTTAATACATATGTTGATAATTTCAATAAGGATAATCAAGACAAGATTAATAATGGTGAACTTCTTCCATTAGAGTATTCATCTTCTGCTTTTATAGAAAAAGCATCTGGTATAAAAAATCGTCGTGTAATAGATAAAAAAAATATACTAGATATAAATAAAATGATGCCTTGTGTTAAACATGAAGACGAATCTAGGTTATCTATTCATGCTGTTGCTGGTATTAATGCTGCAAAAAAAGCAATGAAGCAAGCTAATGTTTCGGCAAGTGATATTGACGGAGTTATTCTTGGAACATCTCATGCTGCTAGGAACTATCCATCTGTGGCTATTGAGATTCAAAATGAATTGGGTATTGATGGATATGCATACGATATGCTTGTTGGGTGTTCTTCAACAACTTTTGCCATTAATAATGCTTATAGTGATATTGCTTCTGGACTTGCTAAGAATATTCTCGTAATAAATCCAGAAATTTCAACGCCATTTGTAAATTACACAAAAAGAGATATTCATTTTATTTTTGGTGATGGGTGTGTGGCAACTATAGTTACTAATCAAAAAAATTCGGATAACTGCTATAAAATTCTAGACCGTAAGCTAATAACTAAATTCTCTAATAATATAAGAAGTGATTGGAGTTATCTTGTTAGAGCAGCGGATGATGAAAAATCAATTGAGGATTTGTTATTTTATCAAAATGGCAATAGCGTATTTAAAGAAGTTTGTCCGATGGTTGCTGAATTTATAACCAATCAATTATCTGATAACAATATACAACCAAATGAAATATCTAAATTTTGGCTACATCAAGCAAATGCACGTATGGTCAACTTAATAGTTTCAAAAGTTATTGGTACAGATGATTTTGATACTTCACTAGCCCCTTTACCAATTCAAGAGTTTGGTAATTTAGCTAGTGCTGGTTCAATGTTTGCATTTAATCTTCATAATGATTTAGAAACTGGAGATAAAGGCATAATATGCTCTTTTGGTGCTGGTTACTCAGTATGCTCAATTATTGTTGAAAAACTATAATTAAAATATTTATATAAAATTTTAAAAAGCTTATAATTTTAATATGGGCGAATATGATGCAGTGTGGGTTTTTCTAATATCCTTAGTATTTGTTGGATACTACATATATATTGAAGCTAGGCCTAAAGGGTCTAATTTCTTTGGAAGCATCTCTAATACGATAACTAGATTCTTTAGAAGAAGATAATTGCAAAATAAAAGAGTATTTGTTTTTTTATTTGTTTTTATTGCTTTAATTTTTGGTGGTCTTGCTTCCTCTAATACATCAACTGATATTTGGTATCAGAATCTTAATAAAGCTAGTTTAAATCCACCGGGTTATGTTTTTGGTATCGTATGGCCAATTTTGTACTTATTTATGTCTATATCAGCATACAGAACCTTTGATACAACATATAAAATTTTTTACATTCAATTATTTCTTAATGCTATTTGGTCATGGTTATTCTTTTATTTTCATTTGCCATTGGTAGCACTTATTGATATTTATCTATTAATTTTTATTAACATTCGCATGACATACTTAATGATTAAAGATGATTTACTATCATCAATCTTATATATTCCATATGTAATTTGGCTGCTATTTGCTTCTTATTTAAACGTNTATATTGTTTTTAATAATTAGATAAAACAAGCAATGACAGTGCCTGTCATGCATGAAGCAAGTGTAGCACCTATAAGTGCTTTTAAAGATACGTTAATTAAATCAGGTTTTCTTTCTGGTGACATTGCACTTATGCCTGATACCAATATCCCAACTGAAGAAAAATTAGCAAANCCACATAATCCATATAAAGTTATTAATTTGGCTTTATCTGAAAGTAATCCATCTTGAAGGTTTGCAAGTTCTGCATATGCAACAAATTCATTTAAGGCTGTTTTTATACCTAAAAGCTTTCCTGAGATTACTGCTTCATCCCATGGTATTCCCATCAACCATGCAATAGGAGCAAAAACGTACCCAAGAATCATTTGCAATGATAAGGCTTGCTCATTAATTGAGAATATGCCAAGTATAGAGTCAACCAAATAAACTAGTGCTATAAAGACAATTAAAATTGAACCTACGCCAATGGCGATATCAGTTCCATCTCGAGTTCCTCTTGTAATAGCATCCATAGTATTTTCATATATTTTAGGTGTTTCGTTTCCTTCAAAATCTGTTATTTCATTTGAGGGCATCATAATATTTGCAAATAAAATTGCAGCTGGTACAGATAAAATAGAAGCTGTTAAGAAATGTTGTATTAGATTTAAATCATTAAATTGAATTTGAAGCATGCTTACTAAAGCAACCATAATAGAACCAGCTACTGTGGACATTCCTGCTGTCATTAAAATAAGTAATTCTTTATTAGATAATTTTGATAGGTATGGTCTTATTAGCAGCGGTGCTTCAACTTGACCAACGATTACATTTGCCGCTGCTCCAAGTCCAATAGGCCCACCAATATTAAAGAGCTTTTGACAAATTTTAGAGAATAGATTTACTATCAAAGGCAATATTCCCCAATACCACAATACTGCNGTTATTGAGGACATNACAATTATGAAAGGTAAAATTGAGAACGCAAAGATTANAGCTGAACCTTTTTGAGCTAACTCAAAAGGTAAATCACCCCCACCAAGGTAGCCAAATACAAATTCCGTACCTTTTCCTGTTGCAATTTGAAGAGCTGCAACACCTTCAGCTAAGTAAGAGAAAAGATTGGTTATAAATGGAACCTTTATTAAAATAAATGCTAAAAATAATTGAAATAATATTGCATAAACTGCATGTCTATAATTAATAATTTTTTTGTTGGATGAAAAAGGTATTGCTAGCAAAACAAGCCCAACAAAACCTATTAAAATTTGTAAAATGTAGGATATATCCATGCTTTAGTATAACTTAATAGCTTTTAATCTCTCATTAAGAAAATCTTCAGCAAGAATACCTTTATCATTTTCATTAAAAACTGATTTTAATATGATAGAAGGTGCTGGATGCAAAAAGAAAGGAATGCTGTATCTTGGTTTTGGCTCAGCATGTATATCTTGAATTACTCTATGAGTAGTGCTTGTAAGATTTTTATCAGTTACTAATTGCATCATATCTCCAATATTACATACTATTGCATTAGAACTTGGCTCAACTTTTATCCAAGACCCATCTTTATTTAATACTTCAAGCCCTCCCTCTTCAGCTCCTATCAATAAAGTTATTAAATTTATATCTGTGTGGGCTCTAGCTCTATGTGGATTTGCTGTACCTTCGACAGGTGGATAATGAATTGAACGCAAAAGTGAATTTCCTTTTTCTATCCATGGTAAAAAGTAATCCTCACCCAATCCTAGTGATAATGAAATTACTGATAAAACTCTTGAACCAATCTTATGCAATTCTTCATAAAGTTCATCAAAATTTTTATTAAAATTTGGAACCTCACTCATAAATAAATTAGCCGGTATTTTTGAATCAAATGACCCATCAATGACTGGACCATGATGCCAAAACTCTTTTTGATCAGCTATTTTTTCTCCAACAGCAGTTTCTATACCTTTTGGGGTATAACCCCTTGCACCTTTAGAGCCNACTGAACTATAAATATTCTTAGTATCAAAAGNTAAATCAAAAAAATTTTTAGAACATTTATAACATCTATCAATCAATTCCTGAGATAACCCATGATCAGTAATGGAAAAAAATCCATGGGCTATTAATGCTTCCTTTAAAATATTTATTGAATATGAATCGCCTTTTTCAATATCTTTAAATGATANTTCTGGTACTTTTGAAGACATTATNAAATTTTACCAAAAAAAAGGGCAGTATGACTGCCCTTTTAANATAATTAACNTTACTTAGAATCTATAAGCTAATCCAAAATTGATTTGCCACATAGATTGTCCGTTGCTAGTAGAGTAGAAATAATTATCATCAGTATCAACTCCATCAATAAGATATCTTCCGCTGTCATCAGCACCAGAAATATCTATAGCTCTGCTAACATTATAGTTAACTTCCTGAGCCCAGCCATTTGAGTTTGATAACAAGTTATAAAGATTTTGAATATCTAGATAGCCAACAAGTTTATGTCCTTTATCGTTGAGAACAAAATCTTGGGTTATTCTTAAATCTATTCTACCTTGCCATGGATTATCACAAGTATTTCTTGGAATAATCTGACCAGCATACTTAGAAATACAACCTTTAGAATTAACAAATTCCATAACATCATTAGCAACATCACCTGAAGCAAATACGACGTTAGGATCACCTGCACCTGTTGGTATGTAAGCTAAATCGTATCCAGATCTACCCTGTCCGTTAAATGAGCCACCATTAAAGGTAATACTATGAGGCTCACCAGATTTTCTTATAGCAAGTAATGAGAACGTTGTATCATTATCGCCAATAATTTGAGTAGTATATGAGAGAGCAAGAACCATTTTATGCTCGTTCATAAACGATGACCTTGCTGCGGGTACAATCTCACCATATCCTCTTGGCTGATAGCCATAAGAAGAACTATGTTGAGCTGAAGTCATAGCAGCAACATCTCTTTGTTCCATATTTGTGTAACCGAAGTACATCTCTAATCCATTTTCAAAACTCTTTTGAACAGCAGTGGTAATCGAATATCCACCACCATGAGATGTATTTGTAATATAAGTATTTTCATTACTATCAGTAATTGGACGTCCATCAGCTAGAACTCCATCAACCTCATATCCGTAGTCTTTGAAATCAACATCTTTTCTTACGATATCACGGTTAAATTCAACTGAAATATCATAACCACTAGCAGTAAGCATATCTAACTTAACATTACCTCTCCAAGTAGATGGTCCCTCAAAGTCTGGATCAGTACCGTGTGTATATCCATACCAGTTAGATGAAGCGCCTTTTGTTGCACAAGTTGATGCATCACTTCTATACCAGAAAAATCTTGGNTCNGTTACACCAGTNGTAGCACCAGAATTTAAGTTAGGAATAGGTCCTGCACAACTTAAAAATCTNCTATAGAAAGAATCTACACTACTTCTACCGAANCCATTACTAAAGAATACCTTAGGCAATCTTCCATGGAATAATCCATATCCACCAGTAAGTGAAGCTGCAACAACTTTGCTACTATCACCAAACAATGTATCACTAACATCCATATCGAATGCAAATCTTGGTTGAGTAATTGTATAACTTACAGTTGCATTATTTCTAAAACCAAATTTTGATTCGTATGAAGTATTTAATAATGCTTGCTGAGGTATATCAAAATCGTAATGCCTCACACCAAAAGTAAGAGATAAATTATCATTTACTTGCCACTCATCTTGGATGTACATAATTGTTTCATCAATATCAAATCTAGCAGCCGGTAAGTTAGGGTCGTCTCTGACTAAAGAGAATGGACCGCCGGCATCTACAGAAACAGCAAATGTTTCAACCCTATTATGGTTACCAGCATAAAAATCAGCTAAAGAACCGAAATTAATTTCACCGGTATATCTATTAATAAATGAATTATAAATTGATGAAGAATCTGTTTCATATCCAAATGTTATGTAATGCGTATCTAAATCTAGGTTACCTTTGATTGACATTAATTGTTGATCAACCTCAATTAAGTTATGACCTCTATACCTATCACTTCCAACATAAATTATTTCACCACCTTCATAAATGTGAAATTCTGGGAATAATCCACCATATCCACCGTCACCAGAATTAGCATCTTGTTCAAAGAAACGATCACTAAATCTAATTCTTGTTGAAAAACGATCAGTCCAATCTGAATATATATTTACAGTTACCCTTTCTGTCTCAGGCGGAATCTCATAATAGTTATTAGAGAATACGGGTTGAGCTGAACTGTCATAGTTAGAATAGAATGAATCCTCTGTAACCTGATAAATTAATTCAGCAGAATGATCATCATTAATATTTCCATTTAATTTAACTAGGAATTGTTCCTGAGTTGTTGGGAAAGTAATACTGTTATAAGTTCCTGCAGTATAACCGTATGTATCAAGCATATGCTGAGCAATATCGTTCATAGTTGCAGAAGAAGTATCCCATTTGTTTGTTGCATTAGAATCAGAAGTACCCCATAAACTTGGACGAGTATCTTCACTCTCTTCATAACCAATAAAGAAGAATAATTTATCTTTAATTATTGGTCCTGAAAGTGTTATTGCTAAAGCTTCTTCATCAAAATCAGAATATTCCTCACCATTTGGTAAATCACCAACGTTGCTTTTATCTCTTGATGTTGTGTATACAGAACCATGGAATTCATTGGTACCACTTTTTGTTACAGCAGTGATTGTTCCACCGGTAGCATTACCTTTTGAAACATCATATGGTGTTATGTCTACTGTAATTTCATCTACGAAATCAATACTAATTGGATTCTTCATGGTAGCAAAACCACTATCATTCAANCCAAAAGCATCATTAAAGCTAACGCCATCAATAGTGAAATCATTCAGTCTTGAATTTTTACCTAGAACAGAGATTTCGGTACTTCTTGCATTGGCACCGTTTACGCTAACTCTTGGATCAAATTTAAGATAATCTGCAATATTTCTTGTTATTGTTGGAATGCTTGCAATTCTCTCACTTGATAGAACCGATCCACTATTTACTTTTGACGTTGAAACTCTAGATGCAATAACTTGCACCTCATCAACATCACTAGCAACAAGATTTACAGAAATCTTTAAAGGNTCTGCGACGGTTAAACTTGCTACATTAATTGTTTGAGTAGCATAACCAGCCTTAGAAATCTTTATTGTGTAGGGCCCACCAATAGGAAGGAAGTTAATATTAAAATTACCTGATTCAGAACTTACACCAGTTTTTGTAGTATTTGTAGGTGCGTGGACTGCTTCAACAGAAGCTCCAGCAACATTTACAGTACCTTTTATCCGAGCAGTTGTATCAACGTTTGCAGATAGTGTTGTTGTAAGAAATATTATAGGTAAAAACGCTAGTAGAATTTTTTTCATTGTATCCTCTCGAGTTAATAATTATTCACTTATTAGATTCTAATCCAGTTTTAGGAATATACATAGGGAATTTAAATAGATTCTCAAAAAAATAACGTAAATGTCACAAATCTTAGGTTGTTTAAGGTGTTATTTAATATTTTATAGAGATTGAATTTAGTAACTGACCTGAAATGCCCTTTAAATTTACTTTAATGTTACTTTTAGATATTTCAATANTCCCATAATTTTCTTCAGGGAAGGTTTTACCAAATAAATACTTATCAGTCTCGAAATCATATGAGCCTGGTTTATTTAATGAAGATGCTGTTATTTCATATAAGTTATTTTTTTTATAAATTCCACCTCTATGTCTATCCCCAGACACCAATAATGTTTTCCCTCTAAAGTCATGTAAATAATTTAATAATTTATTCCTTTCTTTAGGAAAATTACTCCATTTTTCAAATCTATGATCTTTAGCTAAGATTTGTATTGAACTAAAAACGATTAAAAAATCGAAATCATCTTTCAATTCACTGGAAAGCCAATCCCACTGTTCNTTACCTAAAATNGTTGCTTCAATATCTTCATTTTTANTATAAGCATCATTGGCTTTGATCAGCTTGGATCTAAAATATCTAGTATCGAGAAATATGAGTTTAAATTTTTTATCAAAAAAGATTTTTTCATCTGAAAAATAAATACCCTCTCTTTCNTGCCTAATATCATTTTNTGGAATTTCCCAAAAATCCAAAAACATTTTTTTTGCATCTTTTTTTAACTTGTAATCTCCNCCNCCATCATTTATTCCATAGTCATGATCATCCCATATNGGAAAAATCTCCATTTGGTTTAAAAATTCTGGAAGNATTGAGCTNTGTTTTTTGTATGCATNCNTCATCTTANAAAGTGAACNNGTAGGNAAGTCTCCGTANACATTGTCACCAAGAAAAACAAAGTGATTAAGTTGCTCTGCTTCAATAGCAGTCCATATTGGTTGAGGATAATCTTGGTCAAGACAAGAACCAAGACCAAACTTAATTGTTTCAGAGTTAAGAGAATTAGATAGAAAAAATAAAATTGAAAATAACTTAACTAATGAAAATGACTTCATTAATTAGATTTAACTTTTAATGAACTTGATCCAAAATATTCTTTTAGGCAGTCTGGAATTTTTATTGAGTCTTTACCATCAAAATTATTCTCAATTAGTGCTATTAAACATCTTCCTACTGCAAGACCTGAACCGTTAATTGTATGAGCGAATTGATTTTTACCATCAGACTTAAATTTTATATTAGCTCTTCTAGCTTGAAAATCTGAAAAGTTAGAGCATGAGGATATTTCTCTATATTTTTCCTGGCTAGGCATCCAGACTTCAATGTCATATGTTTTACATGAACTAAAACCTAAATCTCCTGAACATAATTCAATAACTTGGTATGGCAATTCCAGCAAATCTAAAATTTCACAAGCATTAGATAAAAGATTATCAAGACATTCCATTGAGTTATTGGGATTTGTTACTTGAACAAGTTCAATTTTTTCAAACTGATGTTGTCTTATTAAACCACGAGTATCTTTTCCATAACTGCCTGCTTCAGATCTAAAGCATGGTGTATGGGATGTAACTTTGATTGGTAAATCACCTTCATTTAAGAACTCATCTCTAAAAAGGTTTGTTAGAGGAACCTCAGCTGTAGGAATTAAAAATAATTTATCGGAACTCTTAAATAAATCCTCTTCAAATTTAGGAAGTTGTCCAGTTCCAGTGAGCGAATCTTCATTAGCCATGAATGGCACATAGTATTCCTCATAACCATTTTTAATTGCATTATCAAGCATGAAAGTAATTAAAGCTCTTTGTAACTTTGCGATACTCCCTCTTAAGACAGAAAATCTTGCTCCAGCAAGTTTAGTTGCAAGTTCAGTATCGATATCATTTGTGATCTCCAGGTGATCTAACTTATTGGTGGTCGTGACTTCACCAAATTTTTTAATAACAACATTTTCGCTTTCATCTTTACCAATCGGGACTGATTCATCTGGAGTATTAGGTATTTCCATCAAGTAATCATTTAACTCTTTAAGAGCTTTATTAAGTTCTTCTTCTTTATTTCCAAGGCTTAAATTAATTTTATCAACTTTAGCTTTAAGATCATCTGTGTTCTCTCCAGATTTCTTTTTTTTACCAAACTCAGCAGAAATAATGTTTCTCTCTGATTGGAGATTTTCTACTTCTACTTGAAGAGATTTTCTCTGTGCGTCAATAGACTCAAATTTTTCTTGATCTATATCAAAACCTCTTTTTAATAAAGCTGTTTTTATATTGCTGAAATCTTCTCTTAATAGTTTTGTATCTAACATTATTCTGTAAAACTTGCTCCAATATATGTAGCTAAAATGGTTAAAAAAACTGTTAGCATTATATACGAAATGGCTTCAATTAAATTTGAATTAGCCATCAAAATAATTTGATGAGAAAACGCAGACATTGTTGTATAGGAACCTAGCAACCCAATAACAAAAAAATAAAATGATGCATCTCTTGAAGGCAGAGTTGACCCTAAAATCAAGCCAATAAGAAAACATCCAATTATATTAACCGTAAGCGTTGCATAAACTGATGATTGATTGAGGTAATTATCAAATAATTCATTTGTTAAAAATCTAAGAATTGATCCAGTAGCCCCACCAAGCCCAACTATTAAAGCATTAACAAACATTATTATTTATAGAACTTAATTATATTAGTTACATCCATATTATCTTTAAATCTTACCTGCAACGTATTTTTATTTACATACTTGAATTGATATTTTTCATTTCCATCATCAATAACAAAAACGTTTTGGTCTGTCCTTGTTATATTCTGCTCATCAAAACCATTAATTAGATAACTAATAAATAGATTATTTTTATATTCCTCTTTGGTTATTTTTTTTATTTGATCAAATTCAAGATCATGAATTTCGATATATTCTTTGGTTAAAATATATTTCTCCCTAAAAGGTGAAACTACTTCTACATTAATATCATTGTTGGTTAATCTTTTAAATATTCCTTCAGATTCATCAAAAGAGTTTTTATTCTGATTTAAACTTGTTTGAATGAATTTTAAATCACTATTAAAAAAATTATCTAATTCATTGGAAATAGATGCATGAATGCTATGAACCAAGAGAAGGCAAATTAAAATAATAAATTTCAAATCAATCTCTTTTTGGTACAAGAACTTCTCTTGATCCGTTAGAGCTCATTTCAGAAACTAGACCCGCCTCTTCCATGGTTTCAATTAATCTAGCAGCTCTGTTATAGCCTATTCTGAGTTTTCTTTGGACTGCTGATATTGATGCTCTTCTGGAATCAATAACAAAATTTACAGCCTCATCGTAAAGCTCATCTGTTTCTTCGGATGAACCGGAGTCAGAGCCAGACCATCCAGGGATTGGTCCAGTGTCTTGGCTGGATGAAGTAATCTCTTCAACATAATTCGGTTCAGCACGAGACTTCCAGTCATTAACTACCCTATGAACCTCATCATCCCCAACAAATGCACCATGCACTCGAACTGGCACTCCAACACCAGGTGGTAAATACAACATATCACCATATCCAAGGAGTTGTTCGGCTCCTCCTTGGTCTAAGATGGTTCTTGAATCTATTTTAGTTGAAACCTGAAACCCTATTCTTGTGGGTATATTTGCTTTAATAAGTCCTGTTATAACATCAACAGAAGGTCTTTGAGTAGCTAGAATTAAATGAATCCCAGCTGCCCTTGCCTTTTGAGCAATTCTGGCAATTAAATGCTCAACTTTTTTTCCAACAAGCATCATCATGTCGGCAAATTCATCTACAACTACAACAATTGATGGTAAAACTTCTAGATATTCATCTTCATCTTCATTAAGCGGGTTTAACATTTGCTTACCATTTTTTTCAGCTTCTTGAACTTTTTTATTGAAACCAGCTAAATTCCTAACTCCCATCATTGACATAAGTTTGTACCTTCGATCCATTTCAGCAACACACCATCTAAGACCATTTGACGCATCTGTCATGTCAGTAATTACAGGAGTAAGTAAATGTGGAATTCCATCGTAAACAGCAAGCTCAAGCATTTTTGGGTCTACAAGAATAAGTCTCACATCTTCTGGATCAGATTTAAATAATAGACTGAGTAACATTGCATTAAGACCGACAGACTTACCAGAGCCTGTAGTTCCAGCAACAAGCAGATGAGGCATTTTTGCTAAGTCTACAACTATAGGATTCCCTGAAATATCTTGTCCCAGAGCAAGACTAAGACTAGACGGAGATGATTTAAATGCTTTAGAACTTAATATTTCAGTAAGCCTTACCATTTTTCTATTATTGTTTGGTATTTCAATACCTACATATGATTTTCCCTCGATTACCTCAACAACCCTTACACTGCTAACTGATAGAGATCTAGCGATATCTTGAGCAATATTTGTAATCTTGCTAGCTTTTGTTCCTGGAGCTGGTTGAATTTCAAATCTTGTAACTACTGGTCCAGGCAGGACTGATTCTACTGAAGCCTCAATACCAAATTCTTCAAGTTTTGTTTCTAACAAGGATGCTATTTGATTTAATTCACTCTCAGACAAGGAACTTCCGTCGTCTAAAGCTCTATCTAAAAGTTCTGTGCTTGGCATTACAGCTTTTTCTTTTTTATTTTCATCGCCCGGATCTGATTCAACTTTAGGAACTTCTTTAAACTGGGTATCATTTTTAATAGGTAAATCTGGTTGTTTGGATTTTGCGCTAACCTCTTCTACCTTTTTTTCCTTAATTTGTGGCTCAGATGAAATCTTTGGTTTTGAATTTTTAATCTCTTTTTTTTCACTTACTTTATCTGATAATAATTTAATAAAACTACTGATATTAGAAAAAGTATTTTTCAGAATTGAATTGATTTTGATTAGTAATTTTTTTAAAGCCTCAAATGCAAAGCTAGAAGATAGTATTAAAATTTTTCCAAAACTATCCATGGCATTTATCCAAGAAAAATTAAATGCAAATGATGTTGCTGGAATTCCTAACACTACTAAAAATATAAGAGCTCCTACATTGCCTATTGACGATGATAAATAATTAAACAAGTATGCTCCAATCAATCCACCAAAACTATCAGAGAAATAAAATTCACCAATTGCACAAAAAGATAATATTAAAAAAATTGAACTTAAAAATCTTACAACTGTTTTTAAAGAGGTTTTGTACTTATCATCAACTAATAAAGTTTGAACTGCCCATACGGAACCGACTAGTAATAGAAGGTAACCGCCAAAACCAATAAGAGTGAATATAAAATCAGATATTGATGCTCCAAGAGGACCACCAAGATTATTAATAACTTCGTTTGAATTTTTATTGTAAAAACCTGAATCAGTTACATCGTAAGATACCAATGAAACAAAAATATATAGAGAAAATGCTATTAGAAAAAAACTAAAAAAATTTAGTAAAGTATTTTTGATATATGGTGGCATTCAATTATTAATTTAAAATTTATAGTAATTATAGGCATAAACCATAACAATTTGTTTATATTCAATTATAATTTTACAAATGTCTGATAACCATCATAAATTAATAATACTTGGTTCCGGTCCTGCTGGATATGCAGCAAGCATTTATGCAGCAAGAGCTGGTTTAAATCCAATCATTATTGCTGGAATGCAAGAAGGCGGACAACTCACAACAACTACTGATGTCGAAAACTGGCCAGGTGATAGCGATGGTCTGCAAGGTCCAGAATTAATGGATAGAATGAAAAAACATGCTCAGCAGTTTGATGTAGATGTCATAAATGATCATATTAATAAAGTTGAGTTGACAAACAAGCCATTTAAATTAATAGGTACCTCAGAATATAGCTGCGATTCATTAATTATTGCTACTGGTGCAAGTGCGATGTATCTAGGACTACCTTCGGAAAAAGAATTTTTGGGTAAAGGTGTTTCTGCTTGCGCAACTTGCGATGGGTTTTTTTATAAAGATCAAGAAGTTGCTGTAATTGGCGGAGGTAACACTGCTGCTGAAGAAGCTTTATATTTATCAAGAATATGTTCAAAGGTTTATTTAATACATAGGCGAGATGAATTAAGAGCAGAAAAAATTCTCCAAGATAGAGTATTTGCTGAAGAAAAGATTGAAGTTCTATGGGATTCTGAATTATCTGAAGTTATGGGTAATGAAATGGGTGTTACTGGTATTAAAATTGATAACAAAGGAAATATTTCAGAAAAAAATGTTATGGGCGTCTTTATAGCAATTGGACATAAACCTAATACAGATATTTTTGCAGGTCAGCTTGATATGGATAATGGTTACATAATTATTAAATCTGGATTGGATGGTTCTGTAACAAGCTCTTCTGTTGACGGTGTATTTGCAGCAGGTGATGTGTCCGATCAAATCTATAGACAAGCAGTAACCTCAGCTGGTTTTGGTTGTATGGCAGCCCTTGATGCAGAAAAATATCTATCTGAAAAATAAAAAATGAAATACAAAGCCTATTTGATTGAAGAAAACGAAGGTAATTTTAACGGTCAAGTTAAAGAACTAGAAATGCCTAATCTTGATGATGGAAACGTTATTATTAAGGTTCATCATTCATCTATAAATTATAAAGATGCTCTAGCATCATCTGGAGCAAGAGGTGTTGTTAAATCATATCCTTTTGTACCAGGGATAGATGTCGCTGGCGAGATTGTTGAGACATCAAATTCAGATTTTTCAATTGGTGATAATGTCGTTGCTACCGGTTACAAAATAGGTATGTCAGTTTTTGGTGGTTTTGGTGAAATGGTACAACTACCATCAAAATGGGTTTTAAAACTTCCAAGCTCTATGAATAGTTTTGATTCAATGTGCTATGGAACAGCTGGCATTACAGCAGCAGCTAGTATTAAAAAAATTACTGATGCTAATGTCTCTAATGAATTACCAATATTAGTTTCTGGAGCTACCGGAGGAGTTGGATCAATATCAGTTGGTGTTTTAGCTAAACTTGGTTATGAAGTTCATGCTATTTCAGGTAAAAAAGATGAAATTGAGACCCTTAAAAATATGGGTGCCGCAAAAATTATATTGAGAGACGAATTTACCAGCGCGCCAACAAAACCACTTGATAAAGCTATATATGGAGGTGCTGTAGATACTGTTGGCGGTGATATATTAGCTAAGATGATCTCAATGGTTGCTAATCATGGTGTTATTTCTTGTTGTGGCAATGTAGCTGGTGCAATGTTTACTTCATCTGTATTTCCTTTTATATTGAGAGGAATTCAGTTATCAGGAATAGATTCAGCTGAATCGTCTCTTTCACTAAAAAAAGATTTATGGAATTTGTTATCCGATAAATGGTCTATTAATTTATCTGAAAGTATAAAAACAATTAAAATTGATGAAATTGGAAATGAGGTTAAAAAAATACTTGATGGAAATCAAGTAGGAAGAGTTGTAATAGAACATGGAGACTAAAAAATGAAAGACGATTATAAAGAATACTATGAATCAGATGAAGCTAATTTAGATAGCAAAAGTGATGCTAAAGTTATTCTATTCTTGGTTATTGTTGCTGTGATTGCTACTACCTATTGGGTAGCTGTCCAGTAATACTACCTAGGCTTCATTCTCATACCAGAGTCCAACCTTATTGTTTCACCATTGAGGTAAGTATTTTCTACAATATGAACTGCTAATTCAGCAAACTCTTTTGGTTGTCCAAATCTATGAGGAAACTGAGTAGATTCCAATAAAGGGTCTCTAACTTTGTCAGGCGCTAATTGCATTAATGGAGTGTCAAAAATTCCTGGAGCAATTGTGCAAACTCTTACAGCATGTCTGGCTAAATCTCGAGCAGCAGTTAAAGTTAAACCTATTACCCCTGCTTTTGATGCACTGTATGCTGACTGACCAATTTGTCCTTCATAGCCAGCAACAGAAGCTGTATTAATAATAACCCCTTTTTCACCCTTATTATCTGGCTCATTTTTATCCATCAATTCAGCTGAAAGCCTCATTACATTAAATGTTCCAACTAAATTTAAATTAATAATAAATTGAAATGCGTCTAGCGGATGAGGAGCTTCTTTTCCTAAAATCCTTCCAGGGTAACCGGTTCCAGCACAATTAACAGCAATATGAAGAGAACCAAATTTATCTTTAATCTCATTGATAGCATTTATTACTGGAGGTTCCTCCATGATATTTGTTGATACAAACATTACGTTATCATCACCGAGTTCTTCTATAATTTTGTTTGCATTATCTTTATTAATATCAAGAATGACGACTTTTGCTCCTTTTTCAACAAAGGTTTCTACTGTTGCTTGTCCAAGACCTGAAGCACCACCTGTTACAAGAGCCACTTTATTTTTTAGTTCCATATTTATTCCTTAATGTTTCAACAAATTATAACTTTTTTTAAATGAATTTATAAATAACTTTATTGGCATACAAATTGCATATAAGTATATGTAAGTATTTTTAAACAGGAGATATAAATGAAAAAATTATTACTTTTATTAACAATGATTTCATTACCGTCTTATTCGGATGTAAGCGCTAATGTTAGTTTTGCTACTGATTATATATGGAGAGGTATGACTCAATCAGATGGTCCTGCTATACAAGGTGGTTTTGATTATGCAGCTGAGAATGGTTTTTATGCTGGTATATGGGGATCTAATGTTAACTTTAATGATGGTGCAGGCAGTGAGCTCGATTATTATTTTGGTTATGGTTTTGAAGCAGGAAGTATTGGTATTGATATTGGCTATATTGGTTATGATTATCCAAAAAATAATACAGGCCTTGATTTTGAAGAAATCTATGTTGGTTTTAGCATGGGTGACTTTGGTGTTTTATTTGCAGAAGGTCAAGATCAAGCTCCAGACTATACCGAAATTTCTTATGCTATTGGTTCTGTGAGTTTTTCTTATGGTGAATATGATGATTATGGAGATAATCTTGGTATTTCATATGGTTTTGGATGTGGTAGCTATGATTGTGCTCTAACATATTCAGATTTTTCTGATGATGGTTATGGCGGCGATGAAGACGCACTAGTATTTTCAGTTTCAGCTAGTTTCTAAAAATGAAATTAGTTACTGCAATAATTAAACCCTTCAAACTTCAAGAAGTTAGAGAAGTTCTAGTTGAGTCCGGTATTAAAGGACTGACTATTACAGAAGTTAAGGGATATGGAAGACAGAAAGGTCACACTGAAATGTATAGAGGTGCTGAATACTCAGTAGATACATTGCCAAAAATTAAATTAGAAGTTTTGATTGAAGATAACTCACTAGAAACAGTTATTGAATCAATTTCAAAGACTGCTAATACAGGGAAGATTGGTGATGGAAAAATATTTATAACTTCTGTTGATGAAGTTATCAGAATTAGAACTGGCGAAACTGGGCCAGACGCTATATAGGAGAAATTATTATGGAAGAACTTAAATTTGCACTTGATACATTTTATGCCGTTATGGCTGGTGCACTAGTAATGTGGATGGCAGCTGGTTTTACAATGCTTGAGGCTGGATTAGTACAAAAAAAAGATGTATCTGAAATAGTAACAAAGAATCTAGGGTTATATTCAATAGCTTCTATCATGTATTTGGTATGTGGTTTTGCACTTATGTACTCTGGAGATAGTTATCTTGGAGGACTTTTTCCAAAGATTGCTTCTTCATGGGGGCTATCAGCTGGCACTGAAGCCGATCCTATTATGTATGGAGCCTCTGGATCAATTGCTGATGGAGACTTTGTAGGATACTACTCACATCAAGCTGATTTCTTTTTTCAGGTAGTTTTTGTTGCTACTGCTATGTCAATAGTCTCGGGTGCTGTAGCTGGAAGAATGAAATTAATACCATTTTTCTTATTTGCCGTTGTTCTAACTGGTTTTATTTACCCTACTCAAGGTTTTTGGAACTGGGGCGGTGGATTTGAATCAATGGGAATTTCATATTCAGATTATGCAGGATCAGGAACAGTTCACTTGTGTGGAGCTGCTGCTGCATTAGCTGTTGTATCAGTTTTAGGACCTAGAAAAGGAAAATATAACTATGATGGAACTGTGAATCCTATGCCTGGATCAAATATCCCTATGGCTGCTCTTGGTGCCTGGATTCTTTGGTTAGGTTGGTTTGGATTTAATGGTGGATCAGAACTTAAAGTTTCTGAAGTTAGTAGCGCTACTGCAGTGAGCCAGGTATTTTTAAATACTAATATGGCTGCAGCTGGTGGTGTTGTTGCTGCTCTAGTACTTAGCTTATTCAAAACTGGTAAAATGGATGTAACAATGGCAATAAATGGAGCTATTGCCGGTTTAGTTTCAATTACTGCTGACCCATTAAGTTCATCTGCTGGAACCGCTGTTCTGGTTGGGGCAATTGGTGGTGTAATAGTTTATTTCTCTATTCTTTTCTTAGAAAAAAGAGGTATTGACGACCCTGTAGGCGCCATCTCTGCTCACGGCATTGTAGGTATATATGGTGTTCTCGTTGTCACAGCAACTGGTGGAGCAAGCTTTCTTGGTCAACTTACAGGTGTTTTATTAATTGCTGGATTCACATATTTAGCAAGTTTTGGAACAATTTATTTAATAAATAAGTTTATGCCAATAAGAGCAACTGATGAAGAGCAAGATGTGGGACTTGATGTTTCTGAGATAGGTATTGAGGCTTATCCAGAATTTAAATAAATTTAATAATTTGACTATCTATTTACTCCCCCTTCTAAACTAGTCAATATTAAATTTTATAAAGGCCGATACAAATGTTATCGGCCTTTTTTGTACTTAAATCGTGCAAAAACATACTTAATAAATTTCAACTGGTCATTTTAGGTGCAATAAATATATATATTTCTGGCATATAAATTGCATGTATATATGTATTTACTGGGAGAGTATGTATGAAATTAGTTACTGCAATTATTAAGCCCTTCAAACTAGAAGATGTAAGAACAGCTTTAGTTGAAAACGGTATCAATGGTCTTACCATCACTGAAGTTAAGGGATATGGAAGACAGAAAGGTCACACTGAAATGTATAGAGGTGCGGAATATTCAGTTGATACACTCCCAAAAATTAAATTAGATATATTGATTGAAGATGCTTCATTGGAAAAAGTTATTAGTGTAATTACACAAACTGCTAACAGTGGCAAGATTGGAGATGGGAAAATTTTTGTTAGTTCTGTAGATGAAGTTATTCGAATAAGAACCGGTGAAACCGGACCAGAAGCTATTTAAGGGGNTTATGATGATAAAAAAAATATTTATTTGTTTTTCAGCTTTAATATTCNTTCCTTTTGGAATGACTGANGAATTAAATTCAGGTGATACATCTTGGATTTTGACATCCACTGCNCTTGTATTACTGATGACTCTTCCAGGTNTAGCCTTATTTTATGGTGGTTTAGTAAGATCNAAGAATGTTTTATCNGTCTTAATGCAATGTTTCTCAATTGCTTGTTTAATGTCAGTGTGTTGGGTTGTNTATGGATACAGCCTTGCTTTTAAAGGAGATGGNGCTTTTATNGGAGATCTTAGTGCNTTATTTCTNAATGGTGTTGATAGAACNTCGATGAGCGGCNCATTGCCAGAGTCTGTTTTTATAACTTTTCAAATGACTTTTGCNATTATTACTCCAGCTTTAGTAGTTGGAGCATTTGCAGAAAGAATGAANTTTTCAGCAATGTGTATTTTTTCAGTAGCATGGTTNACNTTGGTATATCTACCAGCNTGTCATATGGTTTGGGGTGGAGGCTATCTTGGTTCTAAAGGAGTTATTGATTTTGCTGGNGGCCTTGTTGTTCATGCAACATGTGGTCTAGGAGCTTTAGTNGCTGCNATCTACCTTGGTCAAAGAAAAGGATTTAACAAAGTTCCNATGCCTCCTCATAACAGAACTATGGTTATGATTGGCGCATCTATGCTATGGGTTGGATGGTTTGGTTTTAATGCAGGAAGTGCAGTAGCTGCAGATAGTTCTGCTGGAATGGCGATGCTAGTAACTCATATAAGTGCATCAATAGGTGCATTAACTTGGATGGGTATTGAATGGATTAAATCTGGTAAGGCAACTATGATNGGGATTGCTACTGGAATGGTAGCTGGATTAGCAACTATCACACCAGCATCTGGCACAGTTGGCCCATCTGGCGCAATGCTAATAGGTTTATTGGCTGGGTCTGTATGTTTTTATGCAACNCAAATGATTAAATCTTATTTTCAAATCGACGATTCATTNGATGTATTCCCTGTTCACGGTGTGGGTGGTATCTTNGGTATTATCATGCTCGCTCTTGTNGGTGATCCGAATGGATTCCTTGGTTCAGGAGCTTCTGGAATTTCCTCTGATGGNGTAATNGCACAACTAATGCTTCAAATCGAAGGTGTTTTTGTAATAGGATTATGGACAGTTATCGCAACCTATTTAATTCTTAAAGTTTTAAATATTTTCACAGANATAAGAGTTTCAAGTGAAGGCGAAGAAGAAGGTCTTGATGTCTTTGAGCATAACGAACAAGGATATAGTTTATAAGTTTAAAGGCAGCGAACACAAATTCTATTTACCCCTCCCAAAAGTTTAGAATTNTTTGTTGCCTTTTTTAAANGTTAGTTGGATTACTNTATTGGTTTAAAAAATAAGGATGCATTTCATCTGATATTGATTCCACTCTTTCGTTTATGAAGTTNATTGCATCATNTATTTGTTTTTCATCAAAGTCATTTATATTAACTTTCTTTCCTTGTATTAAAGCTGCAGCATAATTTGTTGCATGAAGCTTGTATGATTTTTTGATTTCAGTTGTTATAAGATTTGAACANTCTTCATATGAATCTGTTTGAAAGTCTAAAACCGATCCAATATGNAGATGAACATCCCCTTTGTGCCCTCTTATTCCCTCAGCAATGCTCATTAAATCTTCNTTAGGTTCTTTNATGTATTTTTTATTNAAATCCGTGAAATACAATTCTTTGGTTTTCCTNAGATCATTAGGGTCTTTTTCATAAGATATTGAAACTGGAATAACATTTAAAGAATTCAAGTATTCATTTACTGGTATTTTTTTTCTAGCATGCAAATGAATCATTTTTATTACTGAAGGATCAGTATAATCATTACCGTCTTTTGACCTACCTTGTTTTTGAGCAATCCATATTGAGTTATTNTTTTTTANAATTGTTTCATTTATGAACTCAGATGAGAGATTAAGACTTTTATATATTTNTCTTTTNGATTTATCACTTCTATCAATTATAAAACTTTTATTAAGTCGCATTAGATCAGATGCCCACTTCTCACTTAGAAGATTATTTCCAACAGCGTTGTTTGTAGTATTTAGGTTATTCTTATGAAGGGATAAATTCAATAATGCGGAATCCAGAGTTATATCCCTATGATTAGAAATAAATAAATATCCTNTCATTGGATCTAAATTTTCAATGCCAGTTACTGAAAAATTATCTATAGACTTTTTTACCACATCAGAAACTATCGATTCAAACATGTTTTGGTAATCAGCCACACTATTTATATTTTTTATTTGATTTCTTAAAAGATAGCCGAGCACTTTTCTAGAAAAAGGCAAGTATTTAATATTTTTATACTCTCCGGTTTCAAATAACATTTTTAAAAATCTACGATTATTTGATAAGTCTATAAGTACTTTATTTACTTCGTCATCTAAATAGGGCCTTATTGAATCAAATTTATTCACTTTGAAGTTTTGAATATTGCAATACGTTTATATTTTACCTTAATAATGTTTACAATACTGAACAATGAAAAGATATCTAGAATATAACGGTCTCAAGGTTCTTGCTCACAGAGGCGGTGCAGATGAATCTTATGAAAATACATTAGAATCATTTAATTATTCTCAATCGCTAGGATGCGAATTTATAGAAACTGATGTACAAGTATCATCAGATGGTATTCCTTATATCTTTCATGATGATGATTTAAAAAGAATTTTAAATAAATCTATTAGATTTGATTCTCTTTCAAGTAATGAAATTGATAAATTAAATATTTTCAATACTCATAAAATACCTAAATTAAGCGAAGCATTATTAACGTTTCCAAACTTATGTTTTCAAATAGATTTTAAAACTGATGAAGTTGTAGTGCCTGCATTGGATGTCATAAAAAATATGAATGCATTTGATAGAGTTTGCATAGCAAGTTTTAATAGTAAAAGACTTCAACATGTTAGATCTCTTTATCCTGATCTTTGCATATCAATGGGTCCTAATGAAGTATTTAAAACTTTAGTAGCAAGCTTAAATCTATATAAAGGAAAAATTCCAGGGGATTGTTTGCAAATTCCAATGTCATACTACGGTATTAAAATTGTTTCGAAAAGATTTGTTGATTTTGTCCATTCAAGAGGTTTAAAAATTATGATTTGGACAATCAATGATAAGAAGACTTTTAAATACTTAATTAATCTTGGCGTGGATGGAATTATTACGGACAATCCGAAACTTCTTTTTCAAACTATAGAAGAATTAACTTAGATACTTTCTCAATAAACGAGTAATTACTGCATACATTGGCAAGACTATTGTTGTTGTTATCATAATCTCTACAAACGGTGAATAATCTATTAGGCCTCTTATAAAAGGAATGATTGTGAATGCAGTGATTGCACCTAATACACTATAAAAAATTATTGATTTTGTACTAAAAAGTTTCATCCGTTTTCACAAAATAAAGGACTATCAGTCCTAGAATAAACAAAACAAGTATTGGGAGAAGACTTATTCTAACATTATTAAATATAGCTAAAAAGACTCCTACAAGAGCTGGGCCTATAAATGCACCAGCTTTTCCAAAAGTATTAAAAATTCCAAAAAATTCACCTGATTTTTCATAAGGTATAAGTTTTGCAAATAATCCTCTTGAGCTTGCTTGTATACCGCCTTGAACAAAACCAACAAGTGCAGCAAGGATATAAAACTCAGTGGCGTTAGATAAGAATAATGTATAAATAATAATCCCTATATAAATAACTATTGAGATGTTTATAACTAGCTTGTCGTTATATTTCTCGCCTATAAATGCCCACATCAATGTAGATGGGAATGCTATAAATTGAACTAATAACAAGGCTATTATTACTGAACTAGATTCTAATCCTAAATTTAAGGCAAAAGTTGACGCTAATGCCATTACAGTATGAACACCATCTATAAATAAGAAGAATGCTATTAAAAATATAAAAGCATTCTTGTATTGGGATATTGATTTAAAAGTTTTAAAAATATTTTTAAAAGATGTTGAAATCAGATTGGTCTCTACTGTATTAGTATTTCTTTCTTTATATGTGATTGCGAGTGGTATCAAGAATATTGACCACCATACTGAAACAGTGATAAACGACCATTTAATAGCATCCGCTTGAGAGGCTAGTCCAAACATTTCTGGATATAGGCTCATTAGTGCATTAATTAAAAATAAGAACCCGCCTCCAAAATATCCCCATGCATACCCATAGCCGGAAACTTTAGAAAATAAATCTGGTGAGGCAATCTGTACTAAGATTTTGTCGTAAAGCACATTAGAGGCAGAAAAGAAATAATTTGCTATACCAAAGAAAATTAAAGCGTATAACCATGACCCAACCTGTAATGTATAAAGCAACGCCACACATACTATTGAGATAGTTACCATTGAAACAAATAATTTTTTTGTTGATTTGCTTATATCAGTTATTGCCCCTATTAAAGGCGCGGTAAACAAAAGAGTTAAATTAGAAATAACAAGAGTCCAGCTTAAATATTGAGCAGATAGTATCGAGTCAATATTTGAAGCCCAATATTGGTTATAAAAGATTGGGAAAAAAGCAGCAATGACCGTTGTTGCAAAAGCAGAATTTCCTAGATCATAAGATATCCAAGCTTTAATTTCTCTATTTAACTTATTAGTTGGATTGTTCAAAATTAGAATTA
>PAJW01000023.1 GCA_002710265.1 Gammaproteobacteria bacterium
TATTTTTGCAATTAAAAAAAGAGATCAAAAAAAGAGCTTTATTTTACTGTGTGAATCCCTTGATTTTCTAAAAGAATACGCTGATAAGATTGCTAAAGATGATGAAATTTTATTAAATGAAACCTGGCCTGGGGCAGTCACATTTTTAGTTAAATACAACAATAAATTACCAGAACATCTAAAGACCAGTAGCGGTAAAATTGCAGTAAGAGTAAGTAATCACTTACCTTTAAAGCTATTAATATCAGGCTTTAAAAGTTTCATGGTTTCAACGTCAGCAAACTTATCTGGTGAAGATGTATTTGATAACCCTGACGCCATTTTAGATTTTTTTGAATCAGACCAACTTGCATATTATGATGGTGAGCTTGGACCAAATAAAAGACCTTCGAAAATTATTGATCTAGATACAAAATCTGTAATTCGCGGTTAAGTTATGATAAAAAACATTGAAGAAAGCTTCCTTAATATCCAATCTAATATTATTGATATTTTTAGTTCCTTGGAAGATGAAAATAAAGCTGAAATTTCGTTGGACAAATGGTCAAGAGATGAGGGCGGCGGCGGAAGAACTTACGTCATTGAAAATGGTATTTTTTTTGATAATTGTGCTGTTAATTTTTCTTCTATTCAGGGCGAACAACTTCCGCAAACTGCTCTAGCTAACGATTTGAAGAAAGAAGTAAAACATGGCTATAAAGCTATGGGTGTCTCGGTAATATCACATCCGAAAAATCCTAATGTTCCAACAAGCCATATGAACGTTAGATTATTTGGAATCCTTGATAAAAATAAAGATATTTGTGATTGGTGGATAGGTGGTGGCTACGATTTAACGCCCTACATAGCCCACACCAAGGATATAATGGCTTGGCATGCTGAAGCTAAAGTATGTTTAGACTCTATAAATAACGATTATTACAGTATTTTTTCAGAAAATTGCAATAATTACTTCAAAATACCCCATAGAAACGAAAGAAGGGGGGTTGGAGGCATATTTTTTGACAATATAGCTGATTTTTCTCTAGAAGATAGCATTAAAATGCTCGAATCTGTTGCTTATTCCTACCTAAATTCCTACAAAAAAATCATAGAAAGGCGTAAAAACATAGATTTTAACGACCTTGATAAAGACTTTCAGCTATTAAGAAGGGGAAGATATGTTGAATTTAACCTGGTTTATGACAGAGGAACGCTATTTGGACTTCAGTCAAAGGGCAGAATTGAATCTATTCTGGCCTCCCTTCCGTCAAATGCTAAATGGTCATATAAAAAATCAGATATTTATAAAAAAATGGAAAAAAATCTGCTAGATGTGATAAATAAGGACTGGAATGTCTAAGGTATTTAAGCTGGGTGTGGTTGGAGACCCCATAGAACATTCATTATCTCCATTTATTCATTCAAGATTTTCAAGACAAACTAATATAAATATTGAATATCTTCCATTTAAGATAAAACATGAAGATTTTTTGAGTTTTGTCAAAGATTTCTTCAAAGATAATGCTGCTAAAGGCTTAAATATTACTCTTCCTCATAAAAAAGAAGCCTCAGGCCTTGATGGAATAATCTCAAAAGAAGCTCAATATATAAACGCGGTAAACACAATTGTAAAGGACGATAAAAAAATATTTTTATATTCAACTGACGGTGATGGCTTTTTGGATGATGTTAAGCACAAAGGATTCTCCATGGTCGATAAAAGAGTTTTAATAATTGGCGCAGGGGCTGCAGCTGAAAGCATTTTATATAAAGTGGCATACAGCAACGCTAAAAATATAACTATTCATAATAGAACAACCGAGAAAGCAGAAAAACTTTCAAGAAAATATTCACAGATAGCTGACATAGGCACCTCGTTGTCTATAGAAAACGAATACGATATTGTTATTAACAGTAGCTCTGCTGGGTTAACCGGCAAATTCAACCCTATCAATGAACTAATAACATCAAAGGATACTATTTTCTATGATTTAAATTATTCACTAGCAGAGACACCTTTTTGCAAGTGGGCAAAAGAAAATTCAAATAATGTCTTTGATGGGATAGGCATGCTAGTTAACCAGGCTGCGCATTCATATAATATGTGGTTTGGTATTTTCCCAAATATAGATGCTGTACTTGAAGATATTGAGGCAATGAGAGAATGAAGAGATTTGTTCAATTTATTGCTGGAGCTATCTGTCCTGAATGCAAAAGCAAAGACACTATCGCATTAAACCCATCTGATGACGAAATATATTGTGTAAAGTGTGATTTTATTGAGAAAAGGCCTGAACTTAAAGATCTTAAAAAAGAATCAGAAATCAAAGTAATTAATATTCAAGATTTCAAAAAAAATAGAGACAAAAATCAATAGAAATCGTCTTGTCAAAAAGATATGATACGTACGAAAAATTGATATTTTACTTTGTTGTATATATAAAAATGACTTATAATGCATCATAAGCTAATTTTATTATTAAGACACACTTACTTTTGGGCGGATAATGTTTTTTAAACTTCTTACAATGTTAAAGAGGAAAGCTATTCCTTTATACCTGCTGCTAATCACTCCTGGGATTTCTGCTGATTGGTTTGCGTTAAATATGACCAGGGGAATCACTGACATAAGCAACGAAGTTTTTGAATTGCATATGCTTATATTTTGGATATGTGTCGCTATTGGCGCACTTGTTTTTTCAATTATGTTCTATTCAATGTGGGCCCACACAAAAGAGAAGAACCCAGTACCTGCAAAATTTCATGAAAATCATAAGCTCGAGATTGCCTGGACTATCATTCCATTCTTAATTTTAATAGCAATGGCGGTACCGGCTTCGAAAACTCTTGTAAAAATATATGACGATGAAGCCGGAGACATTAACATTCAAGTCACCGGTTATCAGTGGAAGTGGCAGTACAGATACCTTGAAGATGAGGTCAATTTTTTCTCAAATCTTTCAACAGATTTAGATGAGATATATAACCTAGTACCAAAAGGAGAAAACTATCTACAAGAAGTTGATGAGATGGTTGTGATTCCTGCTGGCAAAAAGGTTAGATTTTTAATAACTGCAAATGATGTTATTCACTCTTGGTGGATGCCTGCTTTTGCAATTAAGCAGGATGCTATACCTGGCTTTGTTAATACTGCTTGGACAGTTGTTGATGAGCCAGGAATATATAGAGGAAAATGCACAGAACTTTGTGGAAAAAATCATGGATTTATGCCAATTGTTGTAAAAGTAGTTGAGCAAGCAGAATACGATGAATGGGTGTATGGAAAAAAACAAGAAGCAATTAAGCTAGCTGAACTTACAACAAAAGAATGGTCTACAGAAGAACTAGTTGCAAGAGGCGAAGGAATTTATGAAGTAAATTGTGTTGCTTGCCATCAAACGTCTGGTCAGGGTATTACAGGAATATTTCCTGCTCTTGCTGGCAGCGATATTGTAATGAACAACAAGGATAGGAATATTGAAATTTTAATGGAGGGTGTCCAGGGGGCAGCCATGAACTCATTTAGTTATTTATCTGAGGTTGAATTAGCAGCAGTTATTACCTACACGAGGCAATCGTGGGGTAATGAAGACAAAGGCGATGGAGAAATTGTTATACCCAAAGACATCGTAGAGTATAAAGAAACAAAAATTTAAGGTAGGAAGATATTATGAGTGCAGTAATTGAAAATCATCATGATGACCACCATCATGGTCCAGCCAAAGGAATTACTAGATGGTTGTACACGACTAATCATAAAGACATAGGAACACTATACCTATGGTTTAGTTTTGCAATGTTCCTGATTGGTGGAGCGATGGCAATGGTTATAAGAGCTGAACTATTCCAGCCAGGAATGCAAATAGTTGAGCCTGAGTTTTATAATCAAATGATCACATTGCATGGCCTAATCATGATTTTTGGTGGCGTGATGCCAGCCTTTGTTGGCCTGGCAAATTGGTTAGTTCCAATGATGATTGGTGCTCCTGATATGGCATTACCTAGGATGAATAACTTAAGTTTTTGGATATTACCATTTGCTTTCTTTATTCTACTTTCTTCATTATTTATGGAAGGCGGAGCTCCGAATTTTGGTTGGACATTTTATGCACCTCTTTCAACAACTTATGCACCACCAAGTGTAACCTTCTTTATTTTTTCAGTTCACATTATGGGTGCCTCATCCATTATGGGAGCAATTAATGTTGTTGTTACAATCATGAACATGAGAGCACCAGGCGTTGATTTGATGAAAATGCCTCTTTTTGTTTGGTCTTGGTTGATAACGGCTTACTTGCTCATTGCTGTAATGCCGGTTCTTGCTGGTGCTGTAACAATGATGCTAATGGATATTCACTTTGGTACTAGTTTCTTTAATGCAGCTGGTGGCGGAGACCCAGTATTATTCCAGCATATTTTTTGGTTTTTTGGACATCCAGAAGTATACATAATGATTTTGCCAGCTTTTGGCATTGTCTCTCACATAATTGAAACATTCTCAAGAAAACAACTTTTCGGCTATTCCTCGATGGTTTGGGCAATGCTTTCAATAGCAATACTATCTTTTGTAGTATGGGCACATCATATGTTTACGGTTGGCCTGCCACTTGCAGCAGAAATATTTTTTATGTGGGCAACAATGCTTATCGCAGTCCCTACTGGAGTAAAAGTATTTAATTGGGTTGCAACTATGTTTAGAGGATCTATTACATTTGAAACTCCAATGCTTTTTGCCATAGCCTTTGTTGTTTTATTTACCATAGGTGGACTTTCAGGATTGATGCTTGCAATTGTTCCTGCAGATTTCCAGTATCATGATACTTATTTTGTTGTGGCACATTTTCATTATGTTTTAGTTCCTGGGGCTATATTCTCAATAATGGCAGCGGTTTATTATTGGATACCAAAATGGTGTGGGAATATGTACGATGAGAGATTGGGTAAATTGCATTTTTGGCTCTCATTTACTGGAGTTAACGTAACCTTTTTCCCACAACACTTTATTGGATTGGCTGGAATGCCAAGAAGATACCCAGACTATGCACTTCAATTTGCAGATTGGAATATGGTTTCTAGTGTAGGCGCATTCTTATTTGGTTTTTCTCAAATTCTTTTCCTGTTTATCGTTCTTAAAACCGTAATGGGAGGAAAGAAGGCAACTGGACAGGTATGGGAAGGAGCTAAAGGCTTAGAGTGGACAGTAGCTTCACCTGCTCCATATCACACATTTTCAACACCACCCAAGATTGATTAATGAATAAAGGCGCTAAAAAAACACTTATAAAACTTGTTGTGGCCGTCCCTTTAATGTTTGCATTTGGGTTTGCACTAGTTCCTTTATATGATGTTTTTTGTGAAGTAACCGGCATTAATGGAAAAGTCTTTCAATCCGAATACTCTGAAGATTTGGTTACAAATGAAGGCAGGCCAATAGCTCTTCAATTTATCTCTACAAACAATGAGAATATGCCTTGGACTTTTAAGCCCTCTGAACAAGTAATGAACATTCAAACCGGCAAATATCATAATGCTACTTTTTATGTCAAAAATACTACAAATAAAAAAATGACAGCTCAAGCAGTTCCGAGTGTTGCGCCATCCAATGCTGCAGAGCATTTAAAAAAATTAGAATGCTTTTGTTTCGAACAACAAGTTTTAATGCCAGGCGAAGAAGCATTGCTTCCAGTCAGGTTGTTGGTATCTAATGATCTTCCAGCAAATATTAAGAATGTAATTTTGTCATACACAATATTTGATATTACTGACTATAATGACGATGCTATAGCACATCATCAAATGGATATGGAGTAAAGAATATGAGTGGGGGAAGTTATTACGTACCAGACCAGAGCAGATTTCCTATTTTTATGGCCTTTTCATTATTTCTTTTGGTCATGGGCGCCTCTAGCACAATTAATAACCTAGGAGACCCAACAAGTAATTCAGTTTATATCTTGTACTCAGGCTTTGGGTGTCTTTTCCTAACAATGTTTTTTTGGTTTAGACAAGTCATTAAAGAACACCTTGCAGGTTTAGACTCTAATCAATTGAAGCAATCATATGTTTATGGAATGGCATGGTTCATTTTTTCTGAAGTAATGTTTTTTGCAGCATTCTTTGGAGCTCTCTTTTATGTAAGAACCTTAGCAGTGCCATGGTTAGCGGGTGAAGGATCTAAGGGTGCAGCGATTGCAGCAGTTGAATTATGGCCCGCTTTTGANTCCACTTGGCCAGTTATAACAACACCTGACAAAGGTGCAGAATTTGATTTGGCAGATAAAAGCATGGCATGGCCGGGATGGGATCATGCCCTTGAGTGGCTACCATTATGGAACACAATTGTTTTATTAAGCTCTAGCGTAACTGTGCATTTTGCACACTTAGGACTAAAGAATGGAAATAGAAGAAAGTTTAATGCCTTGCTNGGCGTTACTGTTTTCCTTGCTTTAATATTCGTTGGCCTTCAAGCTGCAGAATACTATGAAGCATATGCTCATTACGGGTTAACTCTTAATTCAGGCATTTATGGGTCTACATTTTTTATGTTGACTGGCTTCCATGGCTTCCACGTTATGATGGGAGGAATTATGTTGGCTATTATGTTAGCTAGGTCTGTATTTGCTGGACATTTTGAAGANCATGACCATTTTGGTTTTGAGGCGGCATCTTGGTACTGGCACTTTGTAGATGTGGTATGGGTAATGTTGTTTTTATTTGTATATATTCTCTAATTANGAGTCGCTCCAAGGAACACTATTCCCAAGCTCTCCTGTATAGAGACCAACNGCAACTAATATGATTAATAANGCAGCAAAGAAAACTCTTAATCCAAGCAAATAGACTGTTCTNTTTCTNCCAGTATCACCTTGATCAATTAGAAGGAAGAAAAGACCACCTCCAAGGGATAATAAGAGNAGGACAAGAACGATATAAATT
The DNA here is from genome assembly GCA_002710265.1 of Gammaproteobacteria bacterium. GTDB lineage: Bacteria > Pseudomonadota > Gammaproteobacteria > Magnimaribacterales > D2472 > SAR86A. The sequence continues at coordinate 6,919 of PAJW01000023.1, forward strand.
AGTGTTGTAATCATACTAAAATTTTAAAGCATATATACTTTAATAGATATGGAAAAAAAAAGATTTAAACCCGGAACAAAAATAACAGTCTTTTTTNTATTCTTTGGTGTTCTTTTTTTCTCTCTTGGTGTTTGGCANATTGAAAGAGGCCAGNCAAAAACTAAAATCTTAAATGACTTNAATAGNAATCTTAAGAAAAANCCTTCNTATNTAAGCAATACCTCNCAAAAGTGGGATAGAGTCTATGTAAATGGAACNTGGGTNGGGTCGAAACAAATATTAATAGATAACATTATTCATAGAGGTATTGCAGGATATAAGGTTATTNCACCTTTNAGAATTAAAGAAATGGATAAGACTATATTGGTTGATAGGGGTTGGATAAANCAAAATGAATATAGAGATGATATACCTGAGATTGATATTTTAGAACAAGATGAGACTGTAAGCGGTATTCTTGAATTACCAGAGCTGGGCNTAGTTCTTTCNGACAATCTTGTAACAGCTGAGTGGCCAAAAGTTTCACAGACAAAGAATTTTGATACCATTTCAAAAGAGTATGATGCAGAACTTTTCCCTATGATTTTATTGGCTGACCCAATTCATAAAAATAGCCTAGAATATATTAAAATTACTCCTACGAACATGACTCCAATAAAGCATTATGGATATTCAGCGCAATGGTTTTTAATGTTTATAGTTTTGTGTTTGATGTATATTTGGTACGGATTTAATAGAGATGAAAAATAAGACTTTCCTTGCAATTATTTTATTAACACCGATTTTAGTTGTTGTGTTTTCTTCAATGTATTTTTCAATGGGCATGTCACCAGATGGTACAAAAAATAATGGCGTATTTTTCAAAAGTTATTTTGATTTCAATCAGTTTAAAAATAAAGATGGCAATCAAGATTTAATTAAATTTGAGGATGGGAAATGGATTCTTTCAGTATATGTAACAGATATAAAAAAAAGCGAGGAATCAATTTATTTAATGAGGCAGTTAAATGTAGCCTTAAATAGAGACATCAATAAATTAAAAAGAGTAATTTTTTACTCAAATACGCTTTTAGAGGAACAAATAGCTGAAATAAAAAATAAATATCCAAGAGCTGAAATCGTCGAGGATCAGAATGGAGTTCTATTAAATGTACTGCAAAAAAATTCTAAGATTAATTTTANTGTTGAAAACCCAATATTTATTATTGATCCCTATGGAAGGGCAGTAATGTATTTTGAACCAGATACTGATCCCAAACTTATGTTAAAAGATTTGAAGGTACTGATTTAATGAATAGTATAAAAAACCTATCATTTGCAGGTATATGCATGGCATTCGTGGTTATTGCTCTTGGAGCATGGACAAGGTTAGTAGATGCTGGCCTTGGATGTCCTGATTGGCCAGGATGNTATGGNTTTATAGTATTCCCCACAAGCGAGGCTGAGATAGCTTTAGCTGAGAGCAGATATCCCATGTTTCCTTATGATATTAATAAAGCTATACCTGAAGTAGTGCATAGGTATTTTGCAGCTGCATTAGGCGTTTTTGCAATTTTCTTAGTCTATCTTTCATTTAAAAAAACAAAAGATANAGCAATAAGAGGATGGTCTTCTTTCTTATTGTTTTTCATATGNTGCCAAGGANTNTTTGGTTATTTAACTGTTAGTCTTAAATTATTACCGATAATAGTTACAGCACATTTATTTGGAGGCTTTACAACACTTACACTTTTTTATTTTATTTATTTAAAGTCCAGAAACTTTCAAATACTTAGTCAGATACATATACCTAATTTAAAATTAATAGCAGGAGTAGCATTCGTTGCACTGATTTTCCAAATATTTTTAGGAGTATGGACTAGTACAAATTATGCTTCGCTAGCCTGTGCAGATTTTCCAACCTGCCAAGGCTCATATTTACCAGAGATGGATTTTAAAAGTGGTTTTAATCTTAACCAAGAAGTTGGACCAAATTATCTGTATGGACTATTAGATAATCCTGCTCGGGTTGCTATTCACTATTCTCATAGGGTATCAGCATTGATTGTAACTTTTATTTTTTTAATTTTAATGTCTAGATTATGGTTCTCTGATGCTGCACCACTAGCTTCGACACTTGGCATACTTTTGCTTACACAAATAACTCTTGGAATAATAAATGTTGTATATGTATTGCCTCTTTATGTTGCAATTGCNCACAATTTAGTTGCTGCTTGCTTGCTATTGGCAACCTTCACAGTTAATTATCTTGTATGGAAAAATGACCCTGCTTAAAAGCTACTATGAGCTATGTAAACCAAACGTGGTTTATATGATGCTGATATGTGCCTTAGTTGGCATGTTGTTAGCTGAACAATACGTAAGTTCTTATTTATATTTATTTATATCCTTATCTGGCATTGCGTTATGCGCTGCATCTGCAGCAGCAATTAATCAAGTTATTGATAGAGAAACAGATGCTTCAATGACTAGAACAGACNAAAGACCCCTGCCTCAAGGAGAACTATCTCCAACGCATGCTTCAATATTCGCATTTGTAATAGGTGTAACAGGAGCAATGATTTTATATTTCTTTGTAAATACATTAACGATGATTCTTACAATATCTTCACTAATAGGATATGCATTCATTTATACCGTATACCTCAAAAGAGCTACCCCACAAAATATTGTCATAGGAGGACTTGCAGGAGCAGCTCCACCTCTTCTGGGTTGGTCTTCAGTAACAAACACTATTGATCCTTATGCGCTTTTGCTTGTCTTGATTATTTTTGTCTGGACTCCGCCACATTTTTGGGCATTAGCGATATATAGAAAAGATGAATATGCCAAAGAGTCTATTCCAATGTTACCAGTTACTCATGGAGTTGAATTCACGAAGTTACAAATTGTTTTATATACGATTATTCTTTTTATAGTAAGCGTGCTTCCTTACATTGTTTTGATGTCCGGAATAATTTATTTAGTTTCTGCATTAATACTAAGCAGCATTTTTTTGTATTATTCCATTAAACTTTTTGTAAGCGAAGATAATGAGATAGCTATGAAAACCTTTCAATTCTCCATCTATTATATATTTCTCATTTTTTTAGCTTTATTAGTGGATCATTTTTTAATTATTTCTGCATGACAATAAGGAAAAACATATTAATAATTATGCTATTCATAGCCACATTGCTGGCTTTATTTATCAACAAACTTACTACTCCTAGGACTCTAAGCACAAACGAGCTTTTAATAAACGGACTATTTTTATTTGAACAACCAAAACCAATATCTGACTTTACATTCTATTCTGAAAATAATGAGGAATTTACAAAGTCAGACCTGCTAGGCAAATGGACATTATTATATTTTGGTTTCACAAGATGCCCAGACGAATGTCCAACGACCATGTATCAGATTTCAAAACTAATTAATGTTTTAGATGAAAAAGATTTTCCTTTAGACAATAAGCAATGGGTTTTGATTTCTATTGACCCTGAGAGAGATTCTTCGAGTGATATTAGCAAATATGCAAAAGGCTTTAATGATAGGTTTATTGGAGTTGTAAACAGCAGGGCAATGTTGATAAATGTTGCAACTCAACTCTCTGTAAATAATGTTATGCCCAATAAAGATGATATGGAGCATAGCCACCTAGATAACCATGTAAATAATATTATTCTCATGGACCCAAATGGTAATTTTGCTGGAGTTTTTAGGCCGCCTTTCGATATTTCAAGACTTTCGTTAACCTATCAGTCAGTTACGCAATAAAAAATTTGCTTATATTCCTATAGCTTCTTAAACAAAAGAGTCATTCTGTCACTCTCTCCAATATTTAGATAGGTCTCCTTGTCTTGTTCTTTAAGTCTAAGAACTGGAGGCAATGTCCAAACTCCCCTTGTATAGTTTTTTGTATCCTTAGGATTAGCATTAATCTCTGATTTAGCAATCAAGGTAAAGCCATGCTTTTTAGCAGTTTCTATCGCATATTCCTCTGTCACATAGCCAGTCTTTTTCATCTCCTCTAGACTCGTTCCTGGATCAGCTCTATGTTCAACAATTCCAAGTACTCCTCCTTTTTTTAATGCTTTATGTGAATTAGAAAATATTATATCGATTTGAGGCCCAATCCAATTATGTAAGTTTCTGAAAGTTAAAACGGCATCTATGCTTCCAGGGTCGGCAAGTTTTGAGCTTAAATCAACCACGGAAACATTTTTATACATAGGATTTTTATTAATTTTGTCCTCAAAATTATTTCGCATCCTTATATAAAAATCTCTTTTTGAATCCCTATCAAAATGGGCAGCAATTAACTTTCCAGGACTATGTATATAATTTGCAAGAATCTCTGTATACCATCCACCACCTGGGGACAATTCTACGACACTCATTTCTTGTTTAATTCCAAAAAAACTTAAAGTCTCATATGGATTTCTGTATTGATCTCTTGCAACATTCTTTGCGCTTCTGTCTGTGCTTTTGATAGCATCCTCTAATGAATGCGCTGACACAGAGGGAGTTAAAATGAATATTAAATTTAAAAATATTACATATGCACAAGCTTTACAATTTTTCATTTTAACCCTCTATATTAGATTTTTATGATTACTTTGCCTCTAGCCTTTCTATCTTTCAGATGAGCTATTGCATTAGCGCCATCATCTAAGTTAAAAGAGTCGGATACTTCTGGATTAATTTTACCCTCTGCATGAAGTTTAAATAGTTCTTCAAAGTTTTTCTTATTTTCTTCTGGAAACATGCCTACCCATGCACCCCAAAAAACACCAACAATTTTCATTCCTTTTAATAAAGCTAGGTTTATTGGAATTTTAGGAATCTGTCCTGCAGCAAAACCTATAACTAGATATCTGCCATCCCAAGCAGTAGCTCTAATACAAGGTTCAGAATAAGCATCACCCACAGGATCATAAACAACATTTGCACCAGCACCTCCAGTTAACTCTTTAATTTTTGAAGAGAGCTCTTTTTGCTGATCTTTATCGAGATTCCCTGTTGGGTAAACAAACGCTTCGTCAGCGCCATGCTCAAGACATAAATCAATTTTCTCTTGAGTAGAGGCGGCAGCTATAACTTTAGCTCCCATTGCTTTTCCAAGCTCAACAGTCGCGAGCCCTACACCACCGGCAGCTCCAAGCACTAGTAGAGTTTCTCCTTCTTTTAATTCAGCTCTTTGTTTGAGCGCATATAATGATGTTCCATAAGTCATAGGAAGTGCCGCAGCAGTATCAAAATCCATAGACTCAGGAATTTTTACAACAGCATGCTGTGGTGCAAGTATTTTTTCCGCAAATGCACCCAAACCAGTCATTGCAAAGACACGATCTCCAATATTAACTCCCTCAACTCCTTCGCCAACAGCACAAACTACTCCAGCAGATTCTCCACCAGGAATAAAGGGTAGTTCTGGTTGAAATTGATATAACCCTTGAATCATTAAGACATCAGGGAAGTTAATACTGCATGCTTTGTTTTCAATTAAGACATGACCTGGAAGTATCTCTGGCTCTGGTACATCATTAACTTGAAGTTTATCCGGCATCCCTAATTCAACACATTGCAACGCTTTCATAATTTCTCCTCAAAGATCATTATTGTAGTTCATAACATAATCATTCATTTCATCATCAGAATTTTTTGGCATGTTCTTTAGTTTTTGTAATGATAACTCTGCTTCTTTTTTTATACTATCAAAATTATTATTTTCAATGTTTTTGAGCTGTGCTGTGATTTCGCGCGCTTTAATAATTCCATATTTTTGATAAGAGATTGATGGAATAGAGCCCTTTTTGTAATTATCGACGTAATTTATTGAGTCAATCATCTCTTGGCTATTTTTCATAGATTTAGCTAACAGTTTTAAATCATTAAAAATCTTTTCTCTTTGATCATGCAAACGAACTTTTAACTCACCTAGATTTAACATCGCGTCCTTACTTCTTCCCCTGTAAACAGATTCATTATCATTTTTATCTATGTTTATTTTTTCTTCGTCTGATATTTTTGGACTTGGTGAAATTAGACAATAAAGAAGTATTAAATCTAGAAACTGAACATGATGTTTTGAAATGCCAACTAATTCATTTGGATCTATATCTACTCCTCTCACTTCTAGATATTCAATGCCATATTCTTTAAGTTGATTATAAGGTCTGAGATTTTCTTTAGAAGCCCTCTTAGGTCTTATTGAATCATAGTACTCATTTTCTATTTGAATAATGCCATCAGATATTTGTTGACAGTTTCCGTCGGTATCTAACAACCCTTTCTCCTGAAAATCCTTAAAAGGAACTTTTATTGCTTTATTAATTTTTTCTAAAAATTCTTCAAGAGAGTCATATTTAACATTAAGACTTTTCTGCGCATCACTTACATAACCAATATCACTCATTCTTAATGATGTCGCATGTTCTAAATACATATCATTTTTATTAAGCTCATCTAATTGATGTTCTCTGTTTGTAATAAATGACTTATCTACAACATTGGTTTGCCCAAACTCGCTCAAAACGAACCAAAACAGCCTTTTAAAATTTCTTATAAGTCCTAAATAAGCCTCATTAAAACTCTCTTGAGATGACCGCTGTGTTATTTTTGATAATGAAGAAGAATCAACAGAAAAGTTATAGTGCATGCCAGAAATACATTGCATAGTAGAGCCGTATCTCACTTTTAAGCCTCTTCTATAAACATGTTTCAGAAGTCCAACATTGCTCTGATGATAATAACCTAGATTTATATCAGACTCATTTTCTATGTGTGGCGGCATTGAGAAAGGCCAGAGCATCTCATCCTCATCAATATTCTGGGCTACAAAACCATGAAGCTTGGTGAGGAAATCAAACAAATCATCAATTTCATCAAATACTGGTGTTACTAATTCTAATTGTGCTTCTGCAAAATCAGTCGTTATATATCTATTGGTGAGTGCTGAACCGAGAGACAGCGGATGAGGTTTCTTTGATATTTGAGCAGTCTTATTAACTCTAAAGAATTCTTTTTCAATTCCTCTACTGATAATTAATTCATCAAAGAATTTTTTATCTTTTAAATCTTGCAGCCTCCTTTCTAAGTCATTATTCATTAAACCCAGGGCCAGCAGATACTATTTCAGGATTAACATTAAACTTCTCAAAATTTTGTTGGAATTTATCAATCAGGTCATTTAGATATTTATGATATTCATCTTTGTCTTCCCATGTATTGATAGGGTTTAGTAAATCTGTCTCAACTCCATCAACCGCTACAGGCACTTCAAGATTTAACCCAGGTATTTTTGTTGTCTCTACATTATCCAATTCACCGTCCTGGATTGCATTAACAATTCTTCTTGTAGTTGGAATCTTAAATCTGGACCCCACTCCGTAAGGACCGCCTGTCCATCCAGTATTTACTAAAAACACTTTAGAATTAAAATCATTGACTCTTTTTATAAGCAAATCTGCATATACGTTAGCTGGCCTTGGAAAGAAGGGTGCACCAAAACAGGTTGAAAAGGTTGATGCTATATCTGTACCTGAGCCCATTTCAGTTGATCCAACTTTTGCAGTATAACCACTTAGAAAATGATAGGCAGCCGACTCTTTAGATAAAATTGATACAGGAGGTATAACTCCAGTTAAATCACATGTCAGAAATATGACAGTTTTCGGCTCACCGGCTGAGTTGCTTTCCACAGCATTATCTATGTGTGATCTTGGATAGCAACATCTGCCATTCTCAGAAAGTGACGTATTTGAATAATCAGGCTCATTATTTTCTAAGAAAACATTCTCTATAACACTTCCATGTTTAATAGCCTTATAAATAACTGGTTCATTTTCCTTAGTAAGGTCTATTGTTTTAGCATAACAACCACCTTCAAAATTAAAAACAGAGCCAGGACTCCAGCCATGTTCGTCATCGCCAATTAATGAGCATTTAGGATCTGCAGAAAGCGTTGTTTTCCCAGTTCCAGATAAACCAAAAAATAGTGCAACATCTCCATGTTTATTAACATTTGCAGAACAATGCATAGGCAAGACACCTTTTTCAGGCAGTAAGAAGTTTTGAACCGAAAACATAGATTTTTTCATTTCACCTGCATACTTCATACCTGCAAGAATGACTTTTCTTTGAGCAAAATTGATAATCACACAACTTTCTGAATTAGTTCCATCCTCTTCCGGAACACATTCGAAATTAGCAGCAGAGAGTATTTGCCATACTTGTTTATTAAGAGGATTAAAATTGTCTGTNCAGACAAATATNAATCTAGCAAAAAATGAATGCCANGCTGTTTCAGTTGTTACNTTAACTGGTAGGTAGTGCTCATCNTGAGAGCCAACATGAACANAAGAAACATATCTGTCATNTTNAGAAAGNTAATCTTCGACTTTNTCCCAAAGNGCATNAAACTTATTTTCATCAAAAGGTTTGTTAACCTCACCCCAATCTATTAGCTCNGATGTTCCNGGCTCATCTACGATAAATCTATCATTNGGACTTCTNCCAGTTCTTTNNCCGGTAGTCGTNGAAAAAGCTCCATTANTTGCTATAACACCTTCNCCATTNTTTACAGCTGACNCTATNAGCTCTTCATTGCTAAGTTCNAGCTCNTTAGATGTATTAGGTTTTNTGTTCATTTTTTACTAACAAATATTATAGGTACTTGGGGGGAATAATTATATATGTAGAGGAAATAATTATGTACCTATAATATNAGNCTTGTTAGCAATAACTAGAGTTACTATGTAGCGTAGTAAAATATATCATGTAAAAAATGTCAATTTATTGATTAAATGCTTTTAAATCAATGTTAATNGANNGTATTATTTGTAGTTTTACTACANTTTNNACNAAAATTTAACTTTTAAAANANTTTTTTAAAGTTAAGAAAAAGTATACNAAGAAGAATATCAGACCCCATTCAGCGAAGTTAAATATAAAACGCATTCCGTCTTCTGCACAGCTTGGNCCGCCATTCAAAGTTTTTTTNATNCCTTCAATGACTCCAAAATACTCAACTATTGTATGAAACGGCATACCGCATCCTCCAAGNTGTGATAATTCATCAACGGATAAATTCTGAATATAGATTTGCCTGGAGGTAATAAAAACACCAGCTAATGATGCAAGCATAATTGCAAAATAACTTAGCTTGTTTTTAAAAAAATGACTAATTAAGGATGTTAAAAAAACTAACCCAAAAGCATATCTTGTAAGAATACACATAGCACAAGCCTGCAAAAATAAAATNTGATCTAAGGCGTATGCAATNGCTATAATCAATACTGCTGATATAGCAGAGGCTATTTCAAAATAGTTTTGATAAACTTCCTTAATGAGTTTCAACATTTTAAATTATTATAAAAAACAAGAGCCAATAATACACTAAATTATATTTAACCATGAAAGACAGAATTTTCATTATAGATGGNTCATCATACTTATATAGAGCATTCCATGCCATGCCTCCNTTAACAACNTCTNATGGTAAGCCAACAGGCGCAGTTAANGGNGTGACAAACATGTTAATGAATTTAAAGAANGATAGTGAGGGATCGCCTATTATTGTTGTTTTTGANGCAAAAGGTAAAACNTTTAGGAACGACATTTATTCTGAATATAAAGCTAATAGACCNCCTATGCCNGATGAATTAAGGGAGCAACTTAGTCCTGTAAAATCAATCTGCCGAGCAATAGGATTCCCTTTAATTGAAATAGAAGGAGTTGAAGCCGATGATGTTATTGCAACAATTTCAAAAATGGCGAAAGAGGCTAAATATAAATGTGTAATATCATCCTTAGACAAAGATTTAATGCAACTTGTTAAAGANCCTCATACAACAATCATGGATACNATGAAGCACAAGATATTCAATGAGCANAGTGTATTTGAGAAGTTTGGAGTTAAACCAAATCAAATAAGAGACATGCTTGCACTAGTTGGAGATGCTTCAGATAACATCCCAGGCATACCTAAAGTTGGACAAAAAACAGCNGCAAAATGGTTGAATGAATATGGNGANATAAAAAANATTAAAGAAAACGCTGATTTAATAAAAGGAGTTGTTGGAGAAAATCTTAGAAATTTTATTGGTAATTTAGACAGGAACATTGACNTGGTCTCATTAAAAACNGATGTTGANCTTAATCAAAAATTTGAAGACTTATTAGNATTTAATCCAGATGAAGANGAACTAAAAAAGATTTTTGCAGAATTNGAGTTCAAACCCATNNANAATAACAACCAAAAAGATATTCCAAAAGAAGATACNNATTATGAAACAGTATTAGANGAAAAAAGTCTNAAAAGCTGGATNACNAAAATTAATAATTCAAAAGNCTTCGCAGTTGACACAGAAACTGACTCNGTAGANACAGTTTCAGCAAATTTAATAGGAATATCTCTGTCAGTTTCTNAAAATGAAGGATGCTACATTCCAATAGCTCATGCATATGANGGCTGTCCAAAACAACTNAGCATGGATTATGTAATAAAGAANTTAGGGCCTGNGATTGAAAAAAATCAGAATAAGGTTGTGGGACAAAATTTAAAATTTGATATACCCATATTAGCTAGACATGGAATCAAGGTAACAAATTTTCTTGCCGACACTATGTTGATGTCATATGTCCTGAATAGCACCGCAACTCGTCATGGAATGGATAGACTTGCAGACTATTACTTAAATTACACAACTATTAAATATACTGATGTAACTGGAACAGCTTCAAAACAAATAAGTTTTGCTGAGGTAAATCTTGATATTGCTTCTGATTATGCAGCCGAAGATGCTGATATAACCCTAAGACTATATAACCATCTAATGCCAATGCTTAAAGAGAAACCTACTCAGGAAAAACTTTTAAAAGATATTGAGTATCCTCTTGTGCATGTTCTTTCAAGAGTAGAGCAAAATGGCGCAAAAATAGATAAGAAAAAATTAGCCAATCATTCAAAAGAATTGGGTCAAAAGATAGATGATCTTTCAGCTCAAGCTTTCAAGATTGCAGGAGAAGAATTTAATCTTGATTCTCCAAAGCAACTACTTGAAATTCTATATGAAAAACAAGGGCTACCTGTACTAAAAAAGACACCAAAAGGACAACCTTCAACCAATGAGGATACCCTAAAAAGGCTTTCCGAAGAATACGAATTACCAAGGATTATTTTGCAATATAGAACACTAGCAAAGTTAAAATCTACCTACACCGATAGCCTTATAAATATTGAAAACCCAAAAACTGAAAGAATTCATACTTCATATCAACAAGCTGTAACTTCAACCGGAAGGCTTTCATCTACCGAGCCTAATCTTCAAAATATTCCAATTAAAACTGCTGAAGGAAGAAGAATCAGAGAGGCTTTTGTACCTGATAAAGGAAATATTTTAATATCTGCTGACTATTCCCAAATCGAACTAAGAATAATGGCACATCTATCCGAAGATAAAAATTTAACACATGCATTTAATAATGATATCGATGTTCATTCATCAACTGCGTCAGAAGTATTTGGCGTTTCAATCGAAGATGTTACTAAAGATCAAAGACGAAGCGCAAAAGCAATTAATTTTGGTTTGATGTATGGCATGTCAGCCTTTGGTCTAACTAGACAGCTTGGAATTGCTAGAGGAGAAGCTCAAGAATATCTAGATGCATATTTTGCAAGATATACAGGCGTAAGGGACTATATGGATAATATTAAAGCTCAAGCCAAAGAAGATAAGTTCGTAGAAACGATTATGGGCAGACGTTTATATTTAAATGAGATAAATGCAGCAAATGGTTTAAGAAGACAGGCTGCAGAAAGAGCAGCTATTAATGCACCCCTTCAAGGATCAGCAGCGGACATTATTAAAAAAGCTATGTTGGACATAGATTTGCTTATTAATGAAGAAATTAAAGATGTAAAAATGATTATGCAAGTTCATGACGAGCTGGTATTTGAATGTCCTAAAGATGCTGCTGTTGAAGCAATGGATAAGATTAAGTTAAAAATGGAAAATACTGTGAAACTAAAAATACCTTTAATAGCTGAAGCAGAGATTGGAGATAATTGGAATGAAGCGCATTAAGCAAAAATATCTAATAATATCTTTATCACTATCATGTTTTCTCCAGGCTAACGAGCTTGAAAATTATTTTAATATTATTTTTGATAATGAAAAAATAAACTTAAATCAATGCATAAACGAAGAAGGACTTTTGTCAGAAAAAAAGATTGAAACAACATGTAAAGCATCAGAAAAGGCTAAAAGAGCATTTTATATTTTAGAAGACAAAAAAAATCTCACCTTGTACGATATGCTGCCGGAATTTTCTAAATATGAAAAGGTCTCAAATAGAAAATTACAATACCCCTCTTCAATGCAAAGACAAAACAAAATGGGATATGTCATTCTAAATTTTGACATTGATAAGGACGGCAATACCAATAATATAACTGTGGTTGAAAGCATGTGTGGAAACATGCATTCTCCTTTTGCAGTATATAAGCCCTGTTCTGGGTTTAACAAAGTTGCAATAGGCTTTCTCAAAAGATCAGAATATAAACCATCAACCTTTAACGGAACGAGCATAGTTACAAAAAATGCAAAACACAGGATGCGTTTCATTCTCGATGGTTCTGAATTAAAAATTAAAAGCTCTAACCATATTAAAAAATATAAAAGAGTTTTAAATCTGATTGAAGAGAGAGATTTTAATTCAGCTTCGGAGATAGCACTAGAAAATAAAAAATATGAAAACGAGTTTTTGTTCGAGCTTGCAAGAATGCATTTCATGCAGGCAAATTATCTGGAAGCTATATCTTACTTAGATGAATTTTTATTAAATATTGAAAATAACCAAGACGAAATTCCCGAATCAATGTTAATAGGCGCTGTTTCAATAATGATTGAATCTCTTTATAACCTTCAAAATTATGAAAAAATTATCGAATTATCAAAGAGCACAGATGAATATCTAAAAAATAATGAAGCTTTTGAAGAAATCCTTGCTATTTCTTATCTTTACATAGGGGCCTCATATGTAAATTTAAATAACTTAGAAACTGGATTATTCTATTTAACTAAATCAAAAAGAATGTCAAAAAATGAGGGGCAAATCAAATATATTGAGAATTTTATAAATAATGTAACTAACTATTTATAGTATTCATTCTTTTTATAGGAATATAACTCATTTCTTTAGGAAGAAGTATTTGAATGCCATGCTCTTTTCTTAAGTCAGATATTTTTAATTTAAGGTATTCTTCAGGCATTTTAAAAGGCCACTTCTTCTTCATTTTTAATGCTCTAAACATCACCTTTCTTTTAATACCGCCAAGCTTCCAAAAAATTTTTACAAAGCCTAAAATGCCAAATTCTTTATATAAATCTTTATAAAGTTGTTTTATTTGAGGAAGGCTTTGATATCCCCATAAGTACTTTAATTCCCACTTACTTCCCCAAACAACCCAGCTATCAAGAATAGATTCTTGTTCAATAGATATATCCAGACCAAATATGACATGAGTGCAATCATGATCTCTCAAAAGCGTTCCGGAGCTTTCAGTATCTTCAAGAATTTGAGTTGTATCTGGAAAAGAATTGTAATAACAGTCTAAGCCTTCTTGAAGCGTTAAATCACAATCTTGTTTTTGATATTCCAGCATCACTCCACAAATTTTAGTATTTGTTTAGAAAGCTTGTCAAAGCCATTAATATCTTTTGACGAGACGGCTAGCGGAACTGAGCCTGGAATTTTATCTTTAACAAAATTTATAGCCTTAGCTATATTGTTATTGGATAATTTATCGCTTTTTGTAAGAACCGGAATACATGGAACATTAAAATTGCTACATAAATGAACCATTTCCCAATCACTTTCTTTTAAGGGATGACGAATGTCCATAAAAATAATCACAGCAGCCAAAGCTTCCCTCTTTTGAAAGTATTCTCCTAATAATGGACCCCAATCTTTCTTTTTTGCTTTGCTAGATTTTGCAAATCCATAGCCAGGCAAATCTAATAACATTAAGTCGTCATTAACCTTAAAAAAGTTTATTTCTGTAGTCCTTCCTGGAGTTTTACTTATTCTTGCCAATTTTTTATTTTCAGTAAGAGCATTCAGCGCACTAGATTTGCCTGCGTTAGACCTGCCCGCAAGCAAAATTTCGTATCCAGTATCTTCTGGGAGCTTTTTATAGTCTGTTACTCCAAAAACAAACTCAGTATTTTTAAAAAGGTTTTTCATTTAAACGTTTATATCATATCAACCTATGTTTATAATACACATCAACAAGACACACTTATATTTTCTATGAAAT
>PAJW01000024.1 GCA_002710265.1 Gammaproteobacteria bacterium
TGGTCAAGTAAATTTTATATTAGAACAAATATAATGTTGTTATAATCACGTTTTTTGCCGAAGTGGTGGAATTGGTAGACACGCTAGCTTGAGGGGTTAGTGAGCGAAAGCTCGTGCGGGTTCAAGTCCCGCCTTCGGCACCAACCTATACTTAATCTATAGGTATCTCATCTGAAAGCCCCTCTTGAATTACTTCTTCTATTAGAGGTTCATCAAAAACAACTGCAGAATTTTCAGTTTTATATAAATAAGCCAATAGTAAAGATAATATAAGCCAGATAGCAACAATATAATATGTTGCTTTACCAAGAAAATCTGATGGTCCTAGTGCTCCAAACATTGAATTAGATGAACCGCCACCAAAAGCAGACCCTAAATCTGATCCTTTTCCTTGCTGAAGCAGAACTAATGCAATTATTACAACTGCAAGGATAATACATATCACTTTTATAAAAATTATCATAAGTTCTTACCGTTAAAAATATTAACAATATTTGCAAAGCTTTTACCTTCTAGTGAAGCCCCGCCAATTAAAGCCCCATCTATGTAATTTTGTTTAAAGAAGCTTTCTGCATTTGCTTCATTAACGCTACCGCCATACAAAACAGTTGGAACAATATTGTTTTCAGTTGAGGATTGTACAACATCTTTTATGAATTTATGAATATCATTTATATCTTCTGGGGTGGGAGTATTTCCAGTTCCAATAGCCCAAACAGGCTCATATGCTATAGAAAAGCTTGAAGGAATAATCTTTCCCTTAATTATAGATAACTGATTTTCTAAGATATCTTTTGTTTGATTCTTGTTATTTTCTTCAGCGGATTCACCAATGCAGTAAATAGCATCAACTTTATCAATAGCTATATCTAATTTTTTAGAAATGTTTTCATTTGATTCATTAAAAATAACCCTCTTTTCTGAGTGTCCTAAGATGGTAAATTTGCAGTCCATATCTTGTATCATATCAATTGATATTGCGCTTGTTCTTGCACCAGATGATTTATCAACGTCTTGTACTCCAAGTTTAATATCCAAGCCATATTCATTTATAAGATTCAAAAAATGTTCAACATACATATACGGCGGTGCTATTCCAACATATGTACCTGTTGATGATATAAAAGTGTCCATGTATTGCCTTAACCAATCTTGAATCATTTTTTTTGATCCATTACATTTCCAGTTAGCAACTATCATCTTAGTTATGTTTATTAAGAATTAAATCTTTAATATCTTTAGTGTATTTTTTTGCGACGTCTTTTTCAGGCGCTTCTATCATTATTCTTATTTTTGGTTCAGTGCCTGATGGTCTTACTAAAACTCGCCCTACAGTTATATCTGATTCAACCTCTTTTATTAATTGCTGTAAATCTTTATCGTTTACAATATCTTTATTTTCTATAAGTACTGCTTCATTTACTTGTGGCATTTTTGAATAGTTAGATAAGATTTCACTAGGCTTCTTTTCTAAAATTAATAAAGATGAAATTACTTTTAGTGCGGCTATTGTTCCATCTCCAGTGCTCACCAAATCTTTGCATATAATATGGCCTGAAGTCTCTCCACCTAACATCCAACCTTTTTTTGTAAGCATTTCGCTAACGTACTTATCTCCAACATCTGCCCTGATGAATTTGTATCCTAACTTTTTTATGCCATCCTCTAATCCAAGGTTGCTCATTTTTGTTCCAACTACACCAGACCATGCTCCCGTCCTATTAGGATTAGCAAAAGCTAGAATATACAAAAGGTCATCGCCATCAAGAATATTGCCTTTTTCATCAATAATAATGACTCTATCTCCATCTCCATCAAGCGATACTCCAAAGTCTGCTCTATGATCTAAAACTGCTTTTTTAATAACTTCAGGATTGGTAGAACCACAATCTTGATTAATATTATATCCATCTGGTTCATTTCCAATACAAATCACATCAGCCCCTAGTTCTTCAAATACCTCTGGGCTTACCTTGTAGCATGCTCCATTCGCACAATCTAATACAATTCTTAGAGAAGAAAAGTTTACTTCAGGTGGAATTGTTGATTTGCAAAACTCAATATATCGTGGCCCAGATTCATCAAATCTATAAGCTTTGCCTATTGATGAAGTTTCAACTGATATTATTTTTTTTGATAGGTACTTCTCAATTCTTTTTTCTATATCTCTTGAAATTTTTTCGCCATCTTCATTAAAAATTTTAATACCATTATCCAAAAAATCATTATGGGAGGCACTTATTACCAGACCAAATTTATTTCTTAATGTTTTAGTCAAATAGGCTACGCCAGGAGTTGGTAATGGCCCTAATAGTCTTACATTTACCCCGGCAGCAATAAAGCCAGATTGAAGGGCTGCTTCGAGCATATAACCTGAAATTCTTGTATCTTTGCCAATTACAACTGTATCCCAGCCAAGCTCTTTCATGACCATACCAGTAGCGTATCCAATTTTTAGGCAAGCTTCGGGTGTTATGACAGTCTCAACGGGTCCCCTAATACCGTCAGTACCAAATTTCAAACTCATAAAATGCGATTATAACTCTTCTGCAGCACCTTTGATTGAAGTTTTTTTAGGTGTTTTTCCTGAAGGTGAGTCATCAGACCATCCTTTAGGTTCCCTGGGAGTTGCTCCAGCCATGATGTCGTCAATTTGAGGAGCATCGATGGTTTCATATTTAAGAAGTGCGTCAGCCATAACATTTAGTTTGTCTAAATTTTCTTTTAACAATTTCTCAGCTCTTTCATAACATGAATCAATTATGGATTTAACTTCTGAATCTATTAATTTTGATGTTTCATCGCTTCTAATTTGCGCTGGGTTTGATGCTGTCCTTCCCAAAAATGGACTTCCTTCATCTTCTCCATATTTAATTGTTCCTAATGCATCAGAGAAGCCCCATTTAGTGACCATGTTAGTTGCAATACCGGTAGCAACTTCAATATCATTAGACGCTCCTGTTGTTATGCCCTCATTACCATTAATGATACTTTCTGCAATTCTTCCTCCAAATAATGTGGCTATTCTTCCAAGCAAATATTCTTTACTTTGCATATATGTATCTTCCTCAGGTAGAAACATTGTTACACCAAGCGCTCTTCCTCTAGGAATAATTGTTACTTTATAGACAGGATCATGAGTTGGGCATAATCGTCCTACTATTGCATGACCTGCTTCGTGATATGCAGTGATTCTTTTTTGCTCCTCACTTAGTATCATTGATTTTCTTTCAGCGCCCATCATTATTTTGTCTTTTGCTAAATCAAGATGTGATTGATCTATTTTTTTATCAGAGTACCTAGCTGCAAAAAGTGCAGCCTCATTTATCAAATTTGCTAAATCAGCTCCAGAAAAACCCGGAGTACCTCTAGCAATAACCAGAGGGTCAACATCAGCTGCTAAGGGAACTTTTTTCATGTGGACTTTTAATATTGCTTCTCGACCCCTAATATCTGGTAAATCTACAACGACCTGTCTATCAAACCTGCCTGGTCTTAAAAGAGCTGGATCTAGTACGTCAGGTCTATTAGTAGCTGCTATAACAATAACACCATCATTTCCTTCAAATCCATCCATTTCTACCAGTAACTGGTTTAACGTTTGTTCTCTTTCATCATGACCACCGCCAAGACCAGTTCCTCTGTGTCTTCCAACAGCATCAATTTCGTCAATGAATACTATACATGGGGCTTGTTTCTTTGCTTGCTCAAACATATCTCTAACTCTAGAAGCACCAACACCAACAAACATTTCTACAAAATCTGAACCTGATATTGTAAAAAATGGGACTTTAGCTTCACCAGCTACCGCTCTTGCGATTAATGTCTTACCTGTTCCTGGAGGGCCCACCATAAGAACACCTCTGGGTATTTTACCTCCAAGCTTTTGGAATTTTGTTGGATCTTTTAAAAAATCCACCAGTTCTTGAACATCTTGTTTGGCTTCTTCACATCCAGCAACATCTTTAAAAGTTGTTTTAACTTTTCCGCCTTCCATTAATTTAGCTTTACTTCTTCCAAATGACATTGGACCACCTTTACCAGACATCCCGCCTTGCATCTGTCTCATGAAGAAGAAAAATATGGCCAGTAAAAGAATAATTGGAAATGCTCCGACTAATAGCTGTGAAAACAGAGATGGTTGTTCAACTTTCTCATATACCGCTATTACACCATTCTCTTCAATAGCATTATCAACAGCTTCGTCCTTCTTAAAGATTGGATGGGTTGTTTCAAATTTCGAGCCGTCTAAACGATCGCCAATAATCGTCATCTGATCGCCTTTGTATACCACTTTAGCAATTCTATCGGACAAGACTTCTTGCTTGAATTGACTATAACTTATTTGCTCTCTTGCAGTAGAATTTTCAATATTATTGAAAACATAAACCATAAGCGACCCAAGTACGACCCAAACAACTAAATTTCTCATAAAACTATTCATATTTATCTTGCTCCATACAAGTATATTTCAGCTGATTTATTTTTTGATGCAGCAGGTTTATAAGTTTGGACCATCTTAAAAAGTAATTCCATATGTTTTCTCAAATTTTTAAAATTACTATTTTGAAAAGTCTTTATAATCATTGTTGCATTAAGATTTTTTAAATATTGATTTGCTACATTTACCGACAATAAGTTGAGCTCATAAATATTTTCTTCATCAACTGCTTTAATACCTGTTATGTTTGGGGCTATATCTGAAATTACAAGGTCAAATTCTCCCTTGATGGAATGAATTTTTTCAATATTATGTATGTTACATATATCATCATTTACAAAAGTTACGCCACTAATTGGTTCCATGTCCAAAATATCAATTGCAAATATGTTTGATTTTGGATACTTTTTAGCAATATATTGAGACCAACCACCAGGCGCAGAACCAAGATCTAATACATTTGTATATGATTTATTATGATTTAGTTTATTCAAAATTTCTTCTAATTTGAAAACAGCTCTTGAGCGATAGCCCATTTGTTTAGCCTTGTTAGCCCAATTATCTGCATGCATTTTATATATGTTTTACTTCAATAATTTCGTAATTTAAATTACCTGAAGGTGTTTTAATATTGATTTCATCATCAACAAACTTTCCAACCATTCCTTTAGCAATCGGTGTATCTATAGATATTTCTCCCTTATCTGGATTAGATTCTAAATTGCCAACGATTTTATAAATAATATTTTTATTCTTATCGATATCATAGATGGTTACTGTTGAACCAAAAATAACTCTACCTGTCTCTGGAATCTCTTTAACATCAATAACTTGAGCATTAGCAAGAGCATTTTCCATTTCACTTATCTTTGCTTCAACCAAACCTTGCAATTCTTTTGCAGCATGATATTCAGCATTTTCTTTTAAATCTCCATGCGCTCTAGCTTCTGCAATGGCTTGTGAAATTTGAGGTCTTTCTACAAATTTAAGATTAGAGAGTTTTTCTTTAATTAAAATCTCACCATCTTTCGTTAATGGTATTCTACTCATAAACAAATTATAGCAATTCTTGAATTATTTATTTAATTCTTGAAGGGTGGTATAAGTCCAATTTTCTTCAGACCCTTTTAGCGCCTCAATAACAGCGAAAGCTCCAAACATCGTGGTCGTGCAAAAAATTTTATTCCTAAGCGCACTTTGTCTAATTGATGCAGAATCAAGAATTGATTGAGAGCCCTCTGTGGTATTAATCACAAGGTCTATTTCATTATTTAGTAAGCTATCAACAACATGTGGCCTTCCTTCCATTACCTTATTGATTTTAGAAACCTCGTATCCCAAATCCTCAATATATTTTGCTGTACCTGAAGTGGCAACAATTTTTAATCCTGAATCAATTATTGCAGGAACGAATTCATCAAGATATTTTTTATCAGATTTTTTAACACTTATAAAAACTTTTCCTGACTTTCTTAAAATTTTGTTAGCTCCTTTTTGAGCTTTTGCATAAGCTTCACCAAAATTTGGTCCAATTCCCATAACTTCACCAGTTGATTTCATCTCTGGTCCAAGAATTGGGTCAACATGAGGAAATTTGTCAAAAGGCATTACTGCTTCCTTTACAAAAAATAGTCCATTTGGAAGTTTTGAAGAAAAATTTTGTTCGCTTAAACTCTTTCTAATCATAGCTTTTGATGCAACTTTTGCTAAAGAATTTCCAATTGCTTTGGATATAAAGGGAACAGTTCGTGACGCTCTAGGGTTGACTTCGATTATGAACACTTCATTGTTTTTAACTGCAAATTGTATGTTCATTAAGCCAATGATATTTAGCTCATTTGCTATATTCAATGCTTGCTCAGTCATGACAGATTGAATTTCTTTTGAAAGGCTGTATGGGGGCAGCGAGCAAGCAGAGTCACCTGAATGGATGCCAGCCTGTTCTATATGTTGAAGTATTCCTCCTATTTGAATCTCTTTTCCATCAGAAACAACATCAACATCTACTTCGATTGCATCTGTTAAATAGCTATCAAGTAAAATTGGCTTGCTATTTGAAACTTCAACAGCTTCATTTAAATATCTTTCTAACTCTTTTAAATTATTAACTAATTGCATCGCTCTTCCACCCAGAACATATGATGGTCTTACTACAATTGGAAATCCTATTTCTTCTGCTTTTTCCATAGCTTCGTCTGCATTTTTAGCAGTTGAATTTGAAGGCTGTTTTAAATTTAACTTATTTACTAACTCTTGGAACCTTTCTCTATCTTCTGATCTATCGATTGCATCAACATCAGTTCCAAGAATATTAACTCCTTTTTCGGATAAAACATTAGCAAGTTTTAAAGGTGTTTGTCCTCCAAATTGAATTACAACACCATCTGGTTTTTCAATATCGATAATATCAAGAATCTTTTCAGTGGTTATTGGTTCAAAATAAAGCCTATTAGAAACATCGTAATCAGTTGATACAGTCTCTGGATTACAATTAACCATTATCGATTCGTAACCCTCTTCTTGCACTGCCAGGGAAGCATGAACACAACAATAATCGAATTCAATACCTTGTCCAATTCTATTTGGACCGCTTCCAAGAACTAAAATTTTCTTTTTATTTGAAGGATTACTTTCGCAATCATCATCATAAGTCGAATACATGTAACATGTTGATGTAGCAAATTCTGCGGCACATGTGTCAACTCTTCTATAAACCGGTTTTATATTTTTTGATATTCTCAAACATCTAATGTCGTCTTCAGATGAATTTGTGAGATGTCCAATTCTATTATCCGAAAAACCTTTTTTCTTTAATTTTCTTAAATATTCTTCACCTATATTAGTAATATTTTTTTCGGAAAGTTCTTTTTCTAATTGAAGCAATTCTTTTATTTGATCTAAAAACCAATAATCAATTTTTGTTAATGAATATATTTTTTCAAGACTCCATTCTTGTCTAATGGCGTCTGCAACATAAAATAATCTTTTTGGGCCTGGAATTGTTAATTCATTAGTGAGTATCTCATCTGGAATAATTGAAGCATTGTCTCTAACTGAATTTAGTCCATTAAGCCCCTCTTCCATACTGCAAAGAGCTTTTTGAAGTGACTCTTGAAAATTAGAGCCAATCGACATAACCTCACCTACTGATTTCATCTGAGTTGTGAGTTTGGGACTAGCTTGTGGAAATTTTTCAAATGCAAATTTAGGAATCTTAGTAACAATGTAATCAATAGAGGGCTCAAATGATGCGGGAGTTAGTCCGCCAGTTATATCATTTTTTAGTTCATCAAGCGTAAAACCAACTGATAAAAGGGCTGCTACTTTTGCAATTGGAAAACCTGTAGCTTTAGAAGCCAAAGCTGACGATCTGCTTACACGAGGATTCATCTCAATAACAACCATTTTTCCATTTTCTGGATTGACTGCAAACTGGACATTGGATCCCCCTGTATCTACCCCAATTTCTCTTAAAATTTTAAAAGAGGCATCTCTCATTATTTGAAACTCTTTGTCTGTTAGAGTTTGAGCAGGTGCTATTGTTATTGAATCTCCAGTATGTATACCCATGGGATCTAGATTTTCAATTGAGCATATGATTATGCAATTATCTTCACAATCTCTAACAACTTCCATTTCATACTCTTTCCAACCAATAAGAGACTCATCAATTAGAAGTTCATTAGTAGGCGATAATTCAAGCCCTTTCTCACAAATATTTTTAAATTCAGAAATGTTATATGCTATACCACCTCCTGTTCCACCCATGGTGAAAGATGGTCGAATAATACAAGGGAAGCCTATATCTCTTTGGACCTGTAAAGCGTCTTCCATACAATGAGCTATACCAGATGCTGGTGTCTCAAGGTTAATAGCTTGCATTGTTTCATCAAAAAGTTGACGATCTTCAGCCTTATCAATAGCTTCTCTATTTGCACCTATCAATACAACATTATGTTTCTTAAGGATTCCTTTTTTATCTAAAGTTAATGCTGTATTAAGAGCTGTTTGACCGCCCATGGTAGGTAGTATTGCATCAGGCTTTTCTTTTTCGATAATTTTTTCAACAGATTCCCAGTGAATAGGTTCAATATATGTTGCATCTGCCAACAATGGATCTGTCATAATAGTAGCAGGATTAGAATTCACTAAAATAACTCTAAAACCCTCTTCCTTGAGAGCTTTACAGGCCTGAGCACCTGAATAATCAAATTCACATGCCTGCCCAATAATTATTGGACCAGCACCTATGATCAATATTGAAGATATATCTTTACGTCTTGGCATATACCTCTACCATTCTTTTAAATTTCTCAAATAAAATTTGTATCTCTTGAGGGCCTGGGCTTGCTTCAGGATGACCTTGGAAACTAAATGCTGGTCTATCATTAAATTCAATACCTTGAAGAGAGCCATCAAAAAGAGACTTGTGAGTAATCTCAACATTATTTGGAAGCGTTTCTGCATCTACTGCAAATCCATGATTTTGGCTTGTAATAAATACTTCCTTTGAATGAGAGTCTTGAACAGGATGATTTGCACCATGATGTCCAAACTTCATTTTGTATGTTTTAGCTCCTGCTGCTAATGAAAGCAATTGATGCCCAAGACAAATACCAAAAATTGGAATCTTCTTATCAAGAAATTTTCTAATATTCTCAATTGCATATTCACAGGGCTCTGGATCGCCAGGACCATTTGAAAGAAATAATCCTTTTGGTGAAAGTTCTAAAATTTCCTCATAAGAAGTTTTTGCATTAACTACATGAACCTTTCCAACACTTTCAGAAAGCAATCTAAGGATATTTTTTTTAATTCCATAGTCATACGCTACGATAGGATAATTAGTTTTTGGATTTTGATATTCAGGCCAGGTACCCTCTTGCCATTGAAAATCGGACTCGGTTGAAACATCCTTAGCTAAATCTAACCCCTTAAGACCAGTGAACTCTTTAGCCTTTTTAATTGCGTCTTCTTCATTGATTTTTGATAAAGCTCCAATACAGCAGTTTTGTGCACCTTTTTCTCTTAGAATGCCAGTAATCTTTCTAGTATCCACATTAGAAATTGCCATAACATCATTTTTAAGCAAGAAATCAGCTAAATTTTCAGTTGATCTCCAATTACTGGGCTTTTCACAAAAATTTTTTACAACTATACCTGAGGCATGAATTAAATCCGATTCGTTATCTTCTGGATTTGTACCTGTATTGCCGATGTGTGGATGTGTAAAAGTAATAATTTGTTTTTTATAAGATGGGTCGGTTATTATCTCCTGATAACCGGTCATAGAAGTATTAAAGACTAACTCTCCAACATCATACTTTTCTTTGCCATAACCTTTTCCATGGAATACACTACCGTCCTCAAATGCCAAAATTGCTGGAAAAGACACTAGATCTCTCCCTCAATAAAAAAAATTTTAGAGAATTTTTTAGGTAAACTATTTAAAGAATTTGAGGTATTTAATGAGCTAAAATAACATGCTGGCATTAAAATTGTACTTTATAGATTAAGTGCATGTATGTCTAGATGTAAATTGAAAAAAATGAAAATATCTATAAAAAATAGTACTGAAATTGAGAAAATGCGAGTTGCAGGAAAGCTTGCTGCTGAAGTTCTAGAAATCATTACTCCATTTGTAAATCCGGGCATATCAACAGGAGAGCTAGATAAAATCTGTTTTAATCATATTGTGAACACTCAAAACGCCATTCCGGCTAACGTAGGCTATAGAGGTTATGAAAAAACAATATGTTCAAGCATCAATCAAGTTATATGTCATGGAATTCCTGATGACAATAGAGTCCTGAAAGAAGGTGATATTTTAAATATTGATGTAACAGTAATTAAAGATGGTTGGCATGGTGATACTTCAAAAATGTTTTTAGTTGGAAAATGTGCACCTCATAACGAAAGATTAGTAAGAATTACTCAAGAGTGCCTTTACAAAGGAATTGAGGTTGTCAAACCTGGTGTTTATCTCGGTGATATTGGTTATGCAATTCAACAACATGCTGAGAAAAATTACTATAGTGTTGTAGAAGAATATTGTGGGCATGGAATTGGTAGCGTATATCATGAGGAACCACAAATACTTCATTATGGTAAAAGAGGTGAAGGAATTAAAATTGAGGAAGGTATGTGTTTTACAATTGAGCCGATGATTAATCAAGGAGCAAAATATTGCAAAACTCTTAAAGATGGCTGGACAGTGGAAACAAAGGATGGAAGAAATTCAGCACAGTGGGAGCATACTATAGCTGTGCAAGAAGATGGTGCTGAAATACTTACAAGAAGAAGTGAAGAGATTTAATGCTTGAAAGTATTGATAACTCATACCAACATTTCATAAAAGACTTTCAAAATATCTATAAGAATCCCGAAAAAGTTAATAACTTTCTAGAAGAAAATTCTGATAATATCGAAAATAAAATTAAAAAATTATTTTTAAACCTGAATCTTCATAAGAATTTCTCCATATACGCCAATGGAGGATTTGGCAGAAAGGAAATGTTCCCCTCTTCAGACATAGATATTTCTATAATACAAACGTCAAAAACAAATAATTATGAAAACTTAGAAAAATTTATAAGTAGTCTTTGGGATGAAGGCTATCAGATTGGACACTCTGTTAGATCAATTAATGATATAAAAAAAATTTCAAAAGAAGATATAAAAGACTTTACGTCATATTTAACTAGAAGACCAATTATTACAGTTGACGAAATAGATTTAAAAATTACACAGGCTCTATCAAGGCTTTGGTCAAAGGATAGGTTTTTTAAAGCAAAGAGTGATGAACAACTAGTTCGACATAGAGACTACCATTCTACTTCATATAATTTAGAGCCAGATTTAAAAGAATCTCCTGGTGCATTAAGAGACTTTCAAACAGCATTGTGGATACTTCAACATTGCTTTGGTTTGGATGACCTAAAGTCTATTCAACATTCTGACAATTTTAAAAACGACATAAGCAATGCTATTGAAGCATATAACTTTATTAAAACTCTCAGATTTGCTTCAAATGTTTTTACAAAAAAAAATAGGCTCAACTTTGAAGCGCAATTAGATATTTCAAAGATAGCTAAATTAGAAACTCAAAATGCAAATGAATCTGTTGAGATGATGATGAAGAAGTTTTATGAAATGGCTTCAACATTAACTGAGTTCAACGAATTGGTTTTTGAAACTTACAAGGAAAAAAATATAAAAATTAGAAAATATGCCAATGACACATATAGATTAAATAACAAAATTGGTATTTTCTCAAAAGAATTAGTTGATGATTCGATGATTTTTCAAATATTTATAGAAGTTGGTAAAAATAAATCAATCACCAGCATTGATACGAACACGATATATCTTCTTAAAAAAAATCTTAAGTTAATTGATGAGAAATTCAGAAAAAATACGGACCGAGCAAGGCAGTTTTTGGAAATTTTAAAATCAAAATATAACCTTTCATCAATTTTATATTCCATGAAAAAAATAGGAATACTTCAAAAATATATTCCAGAATTTGCCGATGTTGTTGGCCAAATGCAATTTGATTTATTTCATGTTTATACCGTCGACGAACATACTTTTAAAGTTGTAAAAAGTATGCGTCAAATGAAAATTTTTGAGGATAAAGATCTTCAATTAGAAAATGAGTTAATAAATAAGCTCCCAAAAATAGAGATATTGTATATCGCTGGTCTTTTTCATGATCTTGGTAAAGGTCAAAATGGTGATCATTCACANATAGGTGCTAAAACAAGTTACAAATTTGCAAAAAGATTAGGAATGTCTGATACGGATGCATACTTAATATCATGGCTTGTAGAAAAGCATTTAATTATGTCCTCAATATCTCAAAAGAAAGATATTTCTGATAAAAAAACTATTGAGGACTTTGCTTCTGAAATAAAAGTNGTCGAAAGGCTTGATTATTTATATCTTTTAACCATAAATGATATTAAATCTACAAACCCAAAACTTTGGAATGGATGGAAACATCAACTGTTAAGAGACCTTTATATTTTAACGCGGTCTAAACTAAATAAAGAGCCCGAAAAAGCATTCTATGAAATCGCACAAGAAAGAAAAAATAATGTTTTAGATAAATCTAATACTACAAATGAGAACAATAATCTTATTAATTATCTTAATTCATTTAATGACGACTACTTTAATAAAAATAGTACAGATGTACTTTTATGGCAATCAGAATTACTCACAAAAGCTCATGATAAAGATTTCATTATTGGTTGCAGAAAAAAGTTTGATAACTTAATTGAAATTTTTATAAAAGTTAAAAACATGGATGGGCTCTTTTATAAACTCTCAAAGGTTTTAGAGCATTCTGGTTTGGAAGTAATAGATGCAAGNATTTTTACTTCCAATGATAGTGATATTGCTGCAAATACTTTTATCACAAGATATATTCATCATGACAGATCTTTAACAAAGAATGAATTGGAAGAACTATCTGAGAGAATTAATAAAAATTTTATAGATTACGAAAGGATTAGCAAGCTCCCTGAAAAAAAACAAAAAAAACAAAATTTTGTAAAGATGATTGAGATTACTCACTCAATTAATGAAGTCCAACATAGAAACATGATAACTATCGAAACAGCTAATAGCATTGGCCTATTANCGAAAATTGCAAAAGTTTTTTATGAAAATAAAATTTCAATATTTTGTGCAAGAATTAATACTCTTGGGGAGAGNGTTGAAGATACTTTTGAAATTACTAACGAAGATAATACAATTATTTCTGAGGTAAAAATAAAGAGAATTATTAANTCGCTTGAAATGGTTGTATGAATAANGCNNNTTAATTCTATAATTTAAAAATGAANCTCAAGGCAATAGGAATAGCAAATAAATCATCTACTGGAAAGGTNTTAGATGTATATTTCCCAAANATAGAATCTGATAGGNTTGCTATTGAATCTCAGATACCAGAAATAACAAANCNTCTCCAAGAAATTGTTGAAGTAGACTGGATTGAATCAGAATTNCAAGAAGATGTTTCAGGTCCAATTGATGCNTATTTAAAGCTACAGCTACTATCAAATAAATTTGTATTACCTAATACAATAAATNTAAATGGNTTGTTCAATGCTCTTCCCAATGTTGCTTGGACAAGTAAAGGTCCAATTGATTTGAGTGAAATTAATGAGAAANTTTATAAAGCAAAGATTGNTAAGAATAATCTAAATATAAAGTCAGTAGATAAGTTTCCCTGTATGACTGATTATGTAGTTCCAAAAAATGTTCGCATAGCTGATGCAAGTAGAGTTCGACTGGGAGCCTACTTAGGTGAAGGTACNACTGTAATGCANGAAGGCTTTGTAAATTTCAATGCCGGNACTCTNGGAAAAGCGATGATNGAGGGAAGAATNTCTTCTGGTGTTGTTGTTGGAAATAATTCAGATCTTGGNGGTGGTTCAAGCACTATGGGAACACTTTCTGGCGGAAATGAGGTCAAAATATCTATTGGCGAAAATTGTCTTTTAGGTGCAAATGCTGGGATTGGAATATCTTTAGGAAACAATTGTATTGTTGAGGCTGGTTTATATGTTACCTCAGGTACAAAAGTTCATTTAATGAATGGAAAAAATAAAACTTCAAAAGTTGTTAAAGCAAGGGATATTTCAGGCCAATCAAATTTATTATTTNTNAGNGATTCTGTTTCAGGAAAAGTAATAGCTAAAGAGAACCAAAGAAAATCTTCNCTCAATAAAGAGTTACATAAAAATGATTGAATTTCTTCAACATCTATTGAGAATAAAATCTATATCTCCAAGAGATATGGGTTGTTTTGACTTAATTGAAAAAGAGCTAATCCAACATAATTTTAAGTGTGAAAGAATTAATTATCTTAATGTGGAAAACCTATATGCTACTTATGGAGATGGTGNCAAGTTATTTTGTTTTCTTGGTCATACCGACGTAGTTCCAAGTGGCCCTGAGAATAAATGGAAGTACCCTCCTTTTTCAGCAACAATTGAAAATGATGTCCTGTATGGAAGAGGAGTTGCAGATATGAAGGCTTCGGTTGCAGCTTTTATAGAAGCTGCAAAAGAATTTATTACGTCATCTGAGGATGTAAGTTTTAAATTGGCAATACTCCTTACATCTAATGAAGAAGGAACCTCTAAAGATGGTTTTATAGATAAAATCATAGAGAAAATGATTGAGGACAGTGAAAACATAGATTTCTGTCTTGTCGGTGAACCTACATCAAACAACAGGGTTGCTGATTGTGCAAGAATTGGAAGAAGAGGTTCACTTGGAGGACATCTTAAAATATTAGGTAAACAGGGGCATATTGCGTATCCTGAAAAGGTTATAAATCCAATACTGCAATCAGGTGATTTAATTTCAAAATTAAATGAAAAAATTTGGGATGACGGTAATGATGCCTTTGACCCTACAAGTTTCCAAATTTCAAATATTAGTGCCGGAACGGGAGCTCACAACGTAGTTCCTGGTGAGCTTGAACTAACATTTAATTTTAGATTTTCAACTGAGTCTACTGAAGAAAGTTTAAAGTCTCAATTTGAGTCAATATTAGATGAGCTTAAGCTTAATTATGAGCTAAATTGGTATTTAAATGGAGACCCCTATTACACAAAAGTAAATTTTTTTAAAGATATTGTTTGTAGTTCAGTAAAACAGGTTACTGGGTACACTCCTGAATTGAATGCTAAGGGTGGTACCTCTGACGGACGTTTTGTCGCAAAAATGGATACTGAGATTATTGAATTAGGTCCTGTGAATGATTCAATTCATCAAATAAATGAGCATATTAAAATTAGCGAACTTTGGACCCTTAAAGATATTTACAAAAAAATTCTTATTAATCTTAACCAAGCTCTTTAGATTTTTTCTTTCGATTGTATTTAGTTCTATCTTTATGTGTTTTTGGCTTATGGAATTTATCCATATTTTTTTTAACAGGATTTTTTTTACCTCTGCTTTTCAAAATCAAAATTTACATTATGTAGATATGTTTAATTTTTCTTTTTTATTTTTAAAAAGAAATGAAAGGCCAACTAAAATAATTCCAATAACTAGATAATATTGAATCATGAAAGTAAATATTGGTTGTACAGAATCTAGGCCATCAGCAGTTGCATCGCCTCCAAGTAATCCAGCTAAAACTCCTCCTATTGCGGAAGCTAAAAACCATAATCCAAACATTTGACCCATGTATCTTTTAGGTGAGTATTTTGAAAATGCTGATAATCCAATTGGTGACAAGGCGAGCTCACCCCAAGTTTGAAGTAAGTAAGTAATTAGAAGCCATTGCATGCCTACTGGAGCTGATTCCATTGCAAGACCAACTGCATAAACCATGACCATGAAACTAATAGCCATAAAGAATAGACCTATTGCGAACTTAATTGGTAAAGATGGATCCATGTTTCTTCTTGCCAAATTAGCCCATATCCCAGCAAAAATTGGTGCAAAAGTAACTACAAATATAGGATTTGCAAACTGAAGCCAGCCAATTGGAATGATATAACCAGCAACAGATAAATCTGTAAAATCTCTTGCAAAAATACTTAATGAACTTGCTGACTGATCAAAGCCAGACCAAAAAGCAGCAGCCCCGACAAATAGAACAAATAATAACAATAGGTTCTTTCTCTCGCTAGGATTTAACCCAGCAATAAAATATAGATACAAGAAGTACATACCTGCAACTATAGTTAAAAAATAAGCAAAGTTTTCTGCAAAAGTTCTTGGATCAATCGAGATTATTCCAACTAGTCCCAATGCGATAACTATAAACATTAGAGCCAAACTGTTTTTTGTCCATCTAATTAACTGATTTCTTTTTGCATCTTCCATCTCATTAGGCTTTTCACCTGCATCGCCGAGTAAATGCTTGAACTTTATGTATTGATATACNCCAAATGCCATTCCAATTCCCGCAGCACCAAAACCATAATGCCAGCCAATTTTTTCACCCAACCAGGCACATATTAAAAAACCCAGAGTTGATCCAATATTTATNGACATATAAAAAATCGTATAACCAGAATCTCTTCGTGTATCCTCATCAGAATACAATTTACCAACTATTGTGGATATATTNCCTTTAAGTAATCCTGTTCCTAAAACTACNAAAATTAAACCAAGGAAAAAAGTTTGTTCAAGAGGTATAGCAAGTGTGAAATGGCCTAATGCAATAATTATGGCTCCAATTAATACTGCCTTTTGATGACCCAAAATATTATCAGCAATCCAGCCGCCAGGAACAACCATGAAGTAAACNAATCCAACGTAAATACCATATATCGCATTTGCATCTATTGCTGACATTCCCATGCCAGGATTAAATCCAGTAATAGAACCTGTCATGTATAAAACAAGTAAGGCTCTCATGCCATAGTAAGACATCCTCTCCCACATTTCTGTTAAGAACAATGTTCTAAGACCAATAGGATGTCCAAAGAAACTTTTATCTGTATTCATAGTAATTTATTTTTTTTAATAATCTTGTACTATACCAAAATGATTGATAAATCACATATCGTTTTTCCTTTAAAAAGGATAGCTGCTTCAATATATGACCTTTTTTTACTATTGGGGGTTTGGTTTGCTGTTGGGTCTATAGCAGTATGGATAAATGGTGGAATTATTGAAATTAAATGGATTGGTCCAATTCTTGTCTTTCTAAGTACCTGGTCATTCTATGGATACTTTTGGTCACATGGAGGAAAAACGCTAGGAATGGCTGTATGGAAATTTGAAATATATAGTCTTGATAATAAAAAAATAACTTTTTCTCAAATCTCTATAAGATATCTGTTTAATATTCTAACTTTTTTACTTTTAGGAATTCCCCTAATTTATATGTATATCTCAAAAAAAAATCTTTCTATAAGCGATCGTATATCAAGAACTAGCTACAAAAAAATCTAAATTTTTTTGTATGCATGAAAGCTAAGCATGACAACAAATAAAGATGGAATGATTACTCCAAGCATTATTGGCATGTTGTAAGAAATAAAGATACCTATTGAAAGATCTTGAGCTAATCTATAAATAAAAGCCCCAAAAACAGCAACTGTTATTCTTACTCCAAGATTAGAATCTCTAAGGGAGGTAAAGACAAGTGATCCAAAAAAAGTTATGAGTATAAAAATAGAAAATGGTAAAAATATCGTCTTAAAATAGACCTTATCCAAATGAGACTTAAAAAGAATGTCTTCTTTGATAGTGCTATTTATGAATAATTTTCTGTACGAAAATATTTCTTCCATTCCTTGGTGATTCATATTGTCAAAAGTAATTCTTGATTGAATGGGAAGATTAAAATATTCTGTTTTTCCGTTTTCAAAAATTAATTGATTTTCTTTAATTTCTGCACTTTCTGCAGTGGAGACCTCGATTTTGTCTTTTTGTTTTATTTTTATAAGTTTGGGATTAAAAATTTTGTCATCAATTATAGTTTCATAACTTAAAACTAAATTTTCTGATTTAACCCATTTCAAATCATTTTGATTTAATTCTTTTCCTAAAAGCATATTTTTGTCTACCTGTGCATTAAGATAGATTTTTTTGAAAGCTACATCATCCAAAGCTAGCAAGGGCAAAACCAATAGCAGTGCTCCAACCGAACTTATAGAAACTATTTTAAATGGAGAAAGGCCTGCAGATCGTAAAACATTTAAATTTCCTTCTTGATGAGAGATTCCTAAAGAAATCATTACGCCCAATAAACATGCCCCTTCAATAAAATCTATCAGCCTATGAGGTATTGAAGAAAAAACATAGTTTAATATATTTAAAAAGGTATATTTTTGAGAAATATTCTCTAATTCTGATATCAAGGTAAATGTTGAATCAAGAACGCCAAAAACTGTAAGAATAAATAATGAAAATAGAAACGATCGTTTAATTAAGTAAATATTAAAAATCTTCATTAGTTAATCATCCATAAAAAAATAATAATACTGATTGTTATCAATGTTATTTTTATAGAAGGTTTAAAATTGTGTAAATAATTTGTTTGCGTAGCAGAAGATTTTATTAATCCAAAAAATCCTAAAATTAGAAAAACAATATGAATAATTAAAAAATAGTATTGAGGAGTTATGCTGTTGTCTTGAGGTAATTCTCTACCTAGGATGAGCAAACTCAAATAAAGAATGTAAATTGCAATTGCAGGTAGCATAACAGATAGCCTGCCCTGTCTTGGTTCTACTTTTGACATAGTTACACCAAGAATTAAAAGAACAAAAATCGTTATTGGGATTGATATATTCCACAAGATTTCTGACTTGGATGAACTAGATGAATAATCAAACAACTTTGACAATGATAAGCCCTTAATTGATTGCATGTCTTTATCTAGGGGAATTTTTAATTCAATAAAGCTCGACACAATTTTAACATCGTCTTCAAAAACGCCTTGATGTAGGCTCCCATTTTTAAATTTAATATCGAGGCTAGAGCTCAAGTCGCTGAAAGACATTTCATCGGCTAGAACAAGAGACGAAGAGCCCATATTGGATATAACAGCTGTAACTTCATTAAAAGAGGTTTCATCTTTTTCTTCGACGTATATGAAGCCATTATTATCAGCAAATTTAATTATCTTTTTTGGTTTAATTGATTGAAATTGCTCTTGAAAAGTATCCACTGAAAGAAGTTCTCTTGAGAGCTCTTTGGTATATGGAGCAACATATAAACTCAGCCCTAAAGTAATTACAAAGAAAATTATTGATTGTGGTACTAAAAACTTTATTAAATTAAACTTGGATAAACCTGCAGAGAAATAACCATAAATTTCACTTTCAGCATATAGCCTACTAATGGTCAATATAATTCCAAGAAAAAAAGACAAAGGTATAAGCAAAGTTATAAAGTCTGGAAACCTAAGAAGAACAACCATAAAAATTATATTTGGATCAATTAGTCCTTCAGACGCTTGTTCAAAATAGCCAACAAATCTTGAACCTACTACTAAAAAAAAGAAGATTACTAATATTGCGCATGTAGATTTGAAAATTTCTATATTCAAGCTTTTTGAAAGAATATTTTTTTTATACATGCCTTGTGAACTATGATGCATTACAATATTTATCTTATCAGTAAATACCATTACAGGAGAACTTAAATGGCCTATAAAGTTTTAAAAAATGTTTCGTTAAAAGATGTAACTACGTCAGGAATAGCTTCGCTAAAAACTGACCTACTTGTCTTAGTTATTAATAAGAACACTAAGAATGATTCAGCTTTTAAGGATTTGAATAAAGTTTCAAAAAACTATATTTCAAAAACAATTCAATCACATCTAAAAGATAGCGGCAGTTCTATTCTTTTGCCGAAGATTGATGGTATTAGTGCTCTAAATATACTCATAGTTAAGGGNATTGAAGCAAANGAACCTATGCATAAGTGGTTAAGTATGTATCAATCTATTGCTCAAAAAGGTAACAAGATTAAAGCGAAAGATATTTCTGTAATGCCTGGNAAAGTATCTCCAGATGNCAAAGATGAGATGTGGTTAATAGAAATGGTAGCAAAAACAGTTGAATCAAATGTTTATATATTTTCTGAAACAAAAAATAAAACTGTTCAAAAGCCAAGCGTTAAAAAATTAAATATTTTAGTTTCAGGACTTTCAAAAGCCAATTTATTAAAAGCTAAAAATTCTGCTAAGAAGGGTTTTGCAATAGGTGAAGGTGTCAATACTGCAAAATATTTAGGTGATCTTCCAGCAAATCATTGCACACCTAGAATTATTGAAAAAAAGGTTAAAGCAATGACTAAAGACTTTCCCAAGCTAAAAGTTAAAACTTTTAATGAAAATCAAATGCAAAAAATGGGTATGGGATCTTTCTTAAGTGTTTCAAGAGGCAGTGAAGAGCCAGCAAGAATGATGGTGATTGAATATAAAGGCGCTAAAGCTTCTGAAAAACCTATTGCACTAGTTGGTAAAGGGGTAACCTTCGACACTGGCGGTGTTTCAATTAAGCCTAGTCCTGGAATGGATGAAATGAAATGGGATATGTGTGGCGCAGCAACAGTATTTGGTGTTATGTCTATGTTGGCTAGATTAAATGCAAATGTAAATGTCGTTGGTGTTATGGGGTGTGCTGAAAATATGTGTTCATCGAAAGCTACGAAACCAGGCGATGTAGTTACATCGATGTCAGGTCAAACCATTGAGATTCTTAATACAGATGCTGAAGGAAGACTTATTCTAGCTGACTGTCTAACATACGTTGGGAAATATAAACCATCTCATGTTATTGATATGGCAACTTTAACAGGCGCAGTAGTAATTGCACTAGGAAGACATGCTAGTGGAGTCATGGCTAATGATCAGAATTTAGCTGATATGATAATTGAATCTGGCGAAGAATCAGGAGACAGAGCATGGCAACTTCCATTGTGGGATGAACATCAGTCATGTACTAAAACAAAGTATGCAGATTTAGCAAATATAGGCGGAGGAAGAGAAGCTGGGACAATTCATGCTGCTGCATTCTTGTCTAAATTTACTAATGATTATAAATGGGCTCATATAGATATAGCAGCAACGGCCTCTTACAGTACCCCAGTAAAAGCTGGAACTGGAAGACCTGTGCCACTTATTAGTGAATTACTTTTAAGTAAAAGGTTAAAGTAAGTTAGTATAAAAATTCATGGAAAAGCAATATTCCCCGATTGAAATTGAGGAGAAATGGGTAAAAATTTGGTCAGAGAGAAAGGTATCAAATTCTGAATCTTCAGATTCTTTCTCTCAGGTAATACCACCTCCCAACGTTACTGGAACTTTGCACATGGGACATAGTTTTCAGTATGCAATTATGGATTTTTATACTCGATACCATCATATGCATGGCAAAGATTCATATTGGCAAGTAGGCAGTGACCATGCTGGGATTGCAACTCAAATGGTTGTAGAAAATAATCTTTCAAAAGAAAATATATCGCGTAATNATCTTGGAAGAGAAAAATTTCTTGAAGAAGTTTGGTCATGGAAAGATTACTCTGAAGAAAATATTACTTCACAAATTAAAAGGCTTGGATGTACTGTCGATTGGGAAAAATATAGGTTCACTCTTGATGAAGGATGCAATAAAGCAGTTATAAAAGCTTTCACAGAATTATATAGAAAAGATAAGATTTACAGGGGTTATAGATTGGTTAATTGGGACCCATCACTTAAAACAGCTGTTTCTGATCTTGAGGTTGTAAGACAAGAAAAAGAAGGATTGCTTTGGCATATTAAATATTCACTTGAAGATAGCGAAGACTTTATTATTGTTGCGACAACTAGACCAGAAACTATGTTTGGAGATATGGCAGTCGCAGTAAATCCTAATGACAAAAGATATAAAAAAATAATTGGAAAAAAAATAGTGCTACCTTTTGTAGGAAGAAAAATTCCAATTATTGGTGATGAATATGTTGATATGGAATTTGGGACTGGGTGTCTAAAAATTACTCCAGGCCATGATTTTAACGATTATGAAATTGGCAAAAAATATTCTTTACACGAAGTAGATGGTGAAGTGAAAACCTCTAACAAACCAGATAAGTTTAAACCAATAAATATTTTCAATGATGATGCGTGGTCTAATGAAAATGTCCCAGAGCCTTTTAACAATTTAGATAGATTTAAGGTTAGAAAACTCGTTCTAGAGAAATTAAAAGATTTGAATCTACTTGTCAAAGAAGAAAAGCATCAAATAAGTGTGCCGAGAGGTGAAAGGTCTAATATTGTTATTGAGCCTAAATTAAGCTTTCAGTGGTATGTAAAAACTTCTGAAATGGCAAAAAAAGCAAATAATGCAGTTAATAACGGAGAAATTAAATTCCATCCAGAAAATTGGGTAAAAACATATTTTAATTGGATGAATAATATCGAAGATTGGTGCATTAGTAGGCAAATATGGTGGGGCCATAGAATTCCTGCCTGGTACGATAACGAGAACAATGTTTATGTTGGTTATGATGAAGATGAGGTCAGAAATTATTATGGACTTGATGATGTAAAGCTAACTCAAGATGAAGATGTGTTGGATACATGGTTTTCATCAAGCTTATGGCCCTTTTCATCTTTAGGCTGGCCTGAGGAAACAGAAGATTTCAAAAAACATTTTCCTACATCATTACTTGTAACTGGATTCGACATAATATTCTTCTG
Organism: Gammaproteobacteria bacterium; assembly: GCA_002710265.1. GTDB lineage: Bacteria > Pseudomonadota > Gammaproteobacteria > Magnimaribacterales > D2472 > SAR86A. The sequence continues at coordinate 22,617 of PAJW01000024.1, forward strand.
GGTTGCAAGGATGATGATGATGAGTCTAGAATTTACAGGTCAAATTCCATTTAAAGATGTATATGTTACAGGCCTTATCAGAGATGAAAATGGGCAAAAAATGTCAAAATCTAAGGGTAATATCATTGATCCATTAGATTTAATATATGGTATTACTCAAGATGATCTTGTAAAAAAGAGAACTTCTAATTTAATGCAAGAGGGAATATCTAAGAAAATTGAGAAAAAAACTAGAAATCAATTTCCAAAAGGGATTGAATCATATGGAACTGATGCCCTAAGAATGTCTTTTTTTTCAATGGCAACTCATACAAAAGATATTAGTTTTGAGCTTGGAAGACTCAAAGGCTATAGGAACTTTTGCAATAAAATTTGGAATGCTGCTAGATTCATTGACGGCTATCCTAAAGAAAAAGATTCTTTCAAGTCAGAAAACAATCACGATGAATGGATTTATGATGAATTCATTAAGACAAAGGAAAAAATCAATAAAAATATTAATGACTACAGGCTCGATTTTGCTGTTAATGAGGTTTATGAGTTTTTTTGGAGTAAGTTTTGTGACGTTTATATTGAAGAATGTAAAAAATCTGGTGAAACTAGTAACTTAAGGCCTTTATTAAAAGAAATATTGCATATACTTCATCCTTTTGCGCCATTTATTACCGAAGAAATTAGTGATTTGCTATTTAAACAGAGTATTATTTAGGCGTAATAAACATTTGGATATGATCAATGTTATCTTCAAGGTAAACTTCACCTCTTGAGATAAAACCAAGTTCGGAATAGAAACTTTCTAGTCTATGCTGAGCTGATATAACAATCTCAATGTTAGGGTACTTCTCTCCTAAAAAAGATATTCCCATTTGTGTTATCTTCTTACCCAAAGAATTATTTCTTAAGCTTTTTTCAACCACAATTCTTCCCATGGAAGTTCCTTCATATTTTACATTGGGAGGAAATGCTCTCAGATATGCAATTAATTTATCATCCTCATAGCCAAGAAGATGATATGCATCTTGATCAGAATAATCAGCGTCTATATATGGACAATCTTGTTCTAAAACAAAAACCTTTTGTCTTAGATTTAAAATTGCATACAAATCATCCAACGATAGTTCATCAAACGTCTTCCAGGAATATGAAACTTTAAAATGCATTTTTTGTATATTCTTAATATATGGTGATTATTGATATAAATGTATAATATTGCTCATTTTCGCACACATAATAAAAATATATGAAAACAATTTACGATTTCTCAGTTAAAGATGCAGACTTAAAAAGTATTTCTTTGGAGAGCTATAGAGATAAGATATTGTTAATTGTAAATGTAGCGAGCAATTGCGGACTTACATATCAGTATGCGGGCATAGAAAGTCTATATAAAAAATACAAAGCTATTGGCTTTGAGGTTTTAGCCTTTCCATGTAATCAGTTTGCTTTTCAAGAGCCAGGAACTAATGAAGAAATTAAAAAATTCTGTGATATTAAATATGGAGTTACTTTTAAAATTTTTAATAAAATAAATGTTAATGGTTCAAAATCAGATCCTGTATATGAATTCCTAAAAAATCAGTTACCTGGGGTTGCTGGGACAACTCAAATTAAATGGAACTTTACTAAGTTTCTTATAAATAAAAACGGCGAAGTGATTGAACGATTTAGCCCCCAAGCTGAAGCAGATGAAATTGAAGCTAGTATAAAAAAATTATTATAAATTATATATCTAGACTCATTAACAAGGCATCATCAGGATTATCTCCGGTGTAATAATCTGCTCTAACCGCATCTTCTACAAAATAAAATTTCTTATAAAAATCTATCGCATTTTTATTCTTAATTCTGACTTCTAAAAAAATCTTCTTTGCTCCAAGAGCTTTTAATTGTCTAATCATAGATTTTAAAAGCAGGCTGCCAGCACCTTTTCTTTGAAAAGCATTATCGATGGCGATGCTAAGAAGATGACTCTCTTTCTTGAAATTTGAAAAGATAATAAACCCTATAATCTTATTTTCTAATTTACAAACCAGTGACTTATGCCCTACTTCAAAAGATGAAAAAAAATTTTCTTTTGACCAGGGTGAAGGGTTAGTTTTTTTTTCTATCTCATATGCATCTTCTAAATCAGATGGATCCATTAACGAAACTTTATACATTATTTTATATTTTTAGCTTTTTTTTAATTGTTTCCCAAAGTTCTTTCTTTGAGCTTTGTTTGTGAATAAGTTGATTAACTGAAGGAGAAATAATATTTTTACAATTAAATACTAAATTACAAGAAAGTTCTCCAAATGAAATTACAAGCTTTACTTCTTCAGTATTAAGTAGTCTTTTATCAAATTCTTTCTGTGAACTAAATGCTGACTCCTCAAAGAACTCCTCTCCATTGTCTAATTTTGTTGATGATAAAATTGCTTTTATGAGGTCTTGCTGCTCTTTAACAAAATTTTTAAAAGGTTTATCAATTATTGCAAGAACATTGCCCTTTTGATAAAAATTANAGNTTTTTTNTGAAAAATCTGTNCTCTTNGGNCTTAATGAATATCTTTTAATTCCAATCTCTTTTAATATAAGGTTAGTTTTTATTTCAGGAGTAAGCATAAATTACATAATAACATTTACTTATTAAACAATGGATAACCCTATAGATAAATATTCTGCTTTTAANCCTATCGATTTACAAAATCGTAAATGGCCAAGCGTACAAATTCAAGAAGCTCCAGTTTGGTGCTCTGTGGATTTAAGGGATGGTAATCAGGCCCTGATTGAACCTATGGGCTCTGAAAGAAAAAATAGGATGTTTAGTCTTTTATGCGATTTAGGGTTTAAAGAGATTGAGGTTGGATTCCCTTCAGCTTCACAAACCGATTATGATTTTGTCAGAGATTTAATTGAAAATAAAAAGATTCCAAGTGATGTAAAGATTCAAGTTTTGACTCAAGCAAGGGAAGAACTAATCATTAAAACTTTTGAGTCTTTGAAAGGGGCCTCTAAAGCAATAGTTCATTTTTATAATTCAACTTCAACTCTTCAGAGAAAAGTGGTATTTAATCAAGACAAAGAAGGCATAAAAAAAATAGCTATTGATGGAGCAAATTTAATCAAATCATTGGCTGAAGATAATCCTAATACTGACTGGTCGTTTGAATATTCTCCCGAAAGTTTCACAGGGACCGAGCTTGATTATGCAAAAGAGGTTTGTGATGAAGTGGTTGAAATTTTAAAACCTGTATCCAAAAATAAAATTATCATCAACCTTCCAGCGACAGTCGAGATGTCAACACCAAATATTTATGGAGATCAAATTGAGTGGATGAACGAAAATCTTAGAAATAGAGATGATATATGTATAAGTCTTCATCCTCACAATGATAGAGGGACTGCGGTAGCAGCTTCAGAATTTGGTTTAATGGCTGGAGCCGATAGAGTTGAAGGTACATTATTTGGAAATGGGGAAAGGACTGGAAATGTTGACATTGTTACAATCGCTTTAAATATGTTGACACAAGGAGTTGATCCAAAACTCGATTTTTCCAATATTAACTCTGTAATGAGAGAGGTTGAATATTGCAACCAATTGCCAGTCCATCCAAGACATCCTTATGCTGGAGATCTTGTATTCACAGCTTTCTCAGGCTCTCACCAAGATGCTATTAAAAAGGGTTTTAATGCTATTAAAAATTCGAATAATCCTAAATGGGAGGTTCCATATTTACCAATTGATCCAGCCGACTTAGGAAGAAATTATGAAGCTGTGGTAAGAATTAATTCACAATCAGGAAAAGGCGGCGTAGCATTTTTATTAGAAAAAGATCATGGAATATCATTACCTAGAAGACTGCAAATAAGTTTAAGTCAGAAAATTCAAAAACTTGCCGATGAGAGTGGTAAAGAAATATCTAGCACCCAAATTTGGGAAATTTTTGAAGAAAACTATTTAACACCAAAAAATAATTTTTCATATGTTGAACATGAATCATCATCAAAAGAAGATATTCATTCATTAACCTTGAAAATGAATATGCGAGATTCTATTAAAACCATTACCGGTACAGGAAATGGACCAATCGATTCATTTATAAATGGTTTGTCATCTGATGTTGGAATGCCAATAAAAGTTGCAGACTATCATCAAACAGCAATTTCGTCTGGGTCTGATGCTAAGGCTGCTGCATACATCGAACTCGAAAAAGATGGTGAAACTTTCTGGGGAGTAGGAATTCATCCAAATACAACAAGAGCATCATTCGATGCAATAATTGTTGGGTTAAGCAAAATGCTTAAAAATTAATCAAAATTTGGTTCTCTTTTTTCTAGAAATGCCTTAACTGCTTCTCGATTTTGAGGACTTACAGTCAGTTCATTTTGAATTTCAGCTTCATTATTAAAAGTATCCCAATAATTAACTGATAGGGATTCTCTCATTAATCTCTTTGTATGATTAAGAGACTGTGAAGACCTTTTTGCGAGAGCAGTTGCCCAATCTAACGAAGTCTTTTGTAATTCATCTGCTGACACTACTTTATTTGCAATACCATATTTCAAACAATCACTTGCAGGAATTTTTTTTGCTTCAATTGCATATTCATATGCTTTTGCATATCCCATGAATTTAGGCAAAAACCAAGAAAGGCCGCCATCGGGAACTAAAGCTATATTGCTAAAAACAGATAAAAGGTAAGCATCTTCTGACATTACTCTTAAATCACATGACATAGCAAAAGCAGCTCCTATTCCTGCTGCAGGGCCAGGAATTGATGCAATTACAGGTTTAGGCATATTAATAATATTCTCAAAGGATGGTTTATACCCTCTCATCAAAGCATCTTTAGAACCTGACCAGCTTGCCTTTCTTTCACTGAGGTCAGCTCCAGCTGAAAAACCTCTGCCAGCTCCAGTCAAAATAACAACCTTCGTGTCATTATCATCCATCACTGCTCGAGTAGATTCCTGCAAATCCCATACTAGTTGTTCATTTACAGCATTCAATAAATCAGGACGATTTAGTTTAATTGTTGAAACTTTTTCATTTTTTATTATTTCAATAGTCTCTAATTCCATACATTTCTCCTTATTCTTGAGTTGAGATAATTATATTTCCATCTTTGTATGTTATTTTACCTGCTTGCTGGTCTTTGTCAGCTCGTGACCAAGACACTATTGATTTAGCAGAAGGATTTGAATATATAAATGTTTTTATAATCTCATTTAAAATTTTAGAATTTGGTATAGAAATATTTTCATTCCTTATAGAAGACCTAATAATTTCCTTTACGATATCAATATCTAAAGTCTCCAATTCCTTTTTGCTAATAACATTACTGATTAGATTTCCATAGTTTTTATAAAGAAGATTTGAGAAGTTATTATTTCTTTCTTCGATAATCTTGGACATCTTAGATACTCTTGATGAAAAATCATTCCATCTTTTATCCAGTTTTGGAAATATTTGATTTCTCAAAAAATTTCTGTCAAATTCATTATTTTCATTTGATTCATCAGAAATGTAGTTTAAATCATTATTTTTTGCGTAATCCTTTATTTCTTTTTTTGATACTTCTAAAAAAGGTCTTATTAGCTGTCCCTTACCTAACTTACGATGTCTCTTTAATCCTTGAAGTCCATCTATACCTGTGCCTCTAAGTAATCTTAAGAAAATTGTTTCTGTTACATCATCAATATGATGGGCAGTCAAAATCTGTCCATCATTATTTAGATATTTGCAAAAAATCTCGTATCTTGCTTTCCTAGCCGCTGACTCTATTCCTCCACCTGATGAACATATTTCTACGGATTCACTTATAAAATTTAGATTTAGATCACTACAAAATTCTCTACAGTGGTTTTCCCATGTATGGCTATTTTTTGAAAGATTGTGATTTATATGAATGGCCGTAATATCAAGATTGAATTTGTGAGCATTTTTCCCCAGGATGTCTACTAATACTGTGGAATCAATTCCTCCGCTGTATGCGATATATATTTTCTTTTTAAAATCAATGTATTGCTTTAGATATTCTATATTAAGCAATTTATGCGCCAACACTTAGGATTCTTTCGTATCTTCTTTCAAGTAATTCATCAATAGAGAGTTTATTCAATATTGATAAATTTCTTATTAGGGAACCCTTAATATTCTGAGAAATAAGATCATAATCTCTATGAGCTCCCCCAAGAGGCTCTTGAATAATTTCATCAACAATCTTTATTTTCTTTAGCTCAGTAGATGAAACTTTCATTGCTTCTGCTGCATCAGGTGATTTTTCTGAAGATCTCCAAATAATTGAAGCACAAGCCTCAGGAGATGCAACAGAATAAATTGCATACTCAAGCATTGTTAAGTGATCACCTACACTTATTGCAAGAGCACCACCTGACCCACCCTCACCTGTTACCACTACAATTATTGGAGTCTTTAATTCAGACATGGTTGCTAAATTTCTAGCAATTGCCTCGCTTTGACATCTTTCCTCTCCTTCAACACCTGGGTAAGCACCTGCTGTATCTACGAATGTTATTACAGGTAGTCCAAATTGTTCTGCCAATAACATTAATCTCTTTGCTTTTCTGTATCCCTCTGGGTTGGTCATGCCAAAATTTCTTTTAACTTTCTCGTCAGTATCTCGCCCTTTTTCATGNCCAATNGCCATGACTGGCATATTTTCCAACATACCAATTCCACCNATTATAGATGCATCATCNCCAAATTGACGATCTCCATGAAGTTCATCAAAATCATCAAAAATTCTANCNATAAAATCTGAGGTATGAGGTCTNTTNGGNTGTCTNGCAACTTGAACAATCTGCCAAGTATCTAATCTTGAATATATTTTTTTTGTCAAAGATTTGTTTTCTTTTTCTAGACTTAATATTTCTTCATTTAAAGCCGGAGAATCAACTGCAGCTGTTCTGAGAGCACTCAATTTTTGAGCTAACTCCTTGATAGGCTCCTCAAATGTAAGAAATTTCTCATCATCCATATTTTTTCTAAAAAAATAGTCTCCTGTAAAACTTATAATTGAATAACATTCTTTCCTAAAATATCTTCTAAATAAAATAGATTTTCAAGTGTAGGGTTGAAATTATACTCTTTGCCTAATTCTATTATAGCTTCAGATTCATCTGTTTGAACTTTTAGGTTAATACTGCATACGCCATCATTCCAAAACTCGCTATCAATAAGTTCTAGTTTTTCCGCCATATTTTCCAACGATAATATATCTGATTTTTGTAAATCTATTAAAATTTCATTGGTTTTTTTAACTAACTCATCATCAATACTTTGAACTTCTTTTACTCTCATGCGGAACATCAATGCGCCAATATCATTAGTTTTATAATCATCGACCTCAATGATGCCTTTTAAAGACAAGATACTCCCCTCTTTAAGAAGGTTGTGACAATTATCAAGAACCTCACTTGAGACAATTCCATCCATAATGCCNGTTCCATCATCAAAATTAATAAATGTTAGTGGNTTTCCCTTTCTATCTTTTATTTGTCTTACGCTATTAATCAAACATATTAATGACGATTTTTTAATATCATTCGTTAACTCTGAAATGCTATGAGACCTTATTCTATTTACTTTATTTTTGATCGCAGCCACAGGATGCCCAGAAAGGTAGTATCCAAGAGATTTTTTTTCAAATTCAAGTTGTTCACTTAATGTTAAATCTTGTATATTTTTATATTTTTCATATGGATCAAATGTTTCATCGAAATCAGCAAATAAATCTCCACTTTTTAGGTTTGANATACTATTTTTGTTTGAACCATCTTTAAGCATATCTTGAACAGATGCTATAGCAATACTTCTAGAGGGGCTTAAGCTATCAAATGCTCCTGATTGAGATAAAGCTTCGAGAGACTTTTTACCTCCAAGCTTAATATCTATNTTCTTNGAAAAATCCCAAAGATCTTTAAATTTTAAAATATTTCTTTTTTCACAAACATGTTTAATAAATGAATCAGCAACCCCTTTGATAGCTCCAAGGCCATATTCAATTTCATTATCTTTATTAACAATAAATCTTTTGTTGCTAGAAATAATATTTGGTTTTAGGACTTTAATACCCATTCTGTTACATTCTTGTATTAACGCATAAATCTTATCAGTGTTACCAAGTTCTGATGATAATACTGAGGCCATAAAATGTTCAGGATAATATGTCTTTAAAAAAGCAGTTTGATATGAAATAAGTGCATATGCTGCAGAATGTGATTTATTAAAACCATATTCAGCAAACTGATTAATTAAGTCGAATATTTGCTCAGCATTATTTTCTTTAATATTATTTTTTNTGCAGCCCTGAACAAAAATTTCTCTCTGCTCTTCCATTTCTTCTTTCTTTTTCTTACCCATTGCTCTTCTGAGAATATCAGCTTGTCCTAAAGAGAANCCAGCCAAAACTCTTGCAGCTTCCATAACCTGTTCTTGATANACAATTACTCCATACGTTTCGTCTAGTACTTGTTCTAGTAACTCATGTGGATATGTGACAGGGCTAATGCCATGTTTTCTATCAACAAATTCATCATGCATACCAGAATTTAGTGGGCCTGGTCTGTACAATGCCAGAAGTGCTGTTATTTCTTCAAATTTTGTAGGCTTTAACCTTTTGATTAGGTCTCTCATTCCTGATGACTCGAGCTGAAATACAGCCATGGTCTTTCCAGATGAAAGTAATTGAAAAACTTTTTCATCATTCAGAGGTATTGAGTCTATATCCAGTAATTCAGAATCTCCTTTGCCATGGTTTATAGATTTTATTGCTCTATCAATAACAGTTAGCGTTCTCAATCCTAGAAAATCAAATTTAACTAATCCTATTTTTTCAACATCATCCTTGTCATATTGAGTCATTACAGATTCAGATTGTCTATCTACATATACTGGACAAAAATCTGAAATACTTCCAGGGGCGATAACTACACCTCCAGCATGTTTACCAACATTTCTAGCTATACCCTCTAATTTATAAGATAAATTAACAATTTCTCTAACTTCAGAATCATTCTTAATGCTCTGAGCAAAAATTGGCTGTTCATTTTTTGCTTTATCTAATGTCATTCCAGGCGCAAATGGAATCATCTTAGAAATTCTATCGCCTAAAGCATAAGGCTTGCCCATAGCTCTAGCAACGTCTCTTACAACAGCTCTTGCCGCCATTGTTCCAAAGGTAGCAATCTGAGAAACAGCATCAGACCCATATTTTTTACTTACATAATCAATAACTAAATCTCTTTTTTCCATACAAAAATCTACGTCAAAATCAGGCATTGATAGTCTTTCTGGATTAAGAAACCTCTCAAAAAGAAGTCCATGAATAATTGGGTCTAATGAGGTTATACCTAACGCAAAAGCAACAAGAGAACCGGCTCCAGAACCTCTCCCTGGCCCAACAGGAACATCATTATTCTTTGACCATTGAATAAAATCATAGACAATTAAGAAATAACTCGAAAAGCCCATATTCTTTATTTGGTTTAATTCATAGTCCAATCTAGATGTATATTCTTCTTTGTCATTTTTTGGTAAATTTTTTAGATAAACATTTAATCTTTTATGAGAAAGGTCTTTTAAATAAGAATCAAAGTCATGCTCTTCTGGGACTGGATATTCTGGGAGGAAATATCCTTTAGTTTTAAGAGAAACGTTACATTTTTTTGAAATTTCATTTGTGTTGTCTATAAATACTGAGCTCTCATTAAATAATTGGTGCATNTCAATAGGAGATTTAAAGTATTGCTGTTCTGAAAATATTTTTTCTCTGTTTGGGTCATTTAATGTTTTTCCAGTATTTATACAAACTTTAGTTTCATGAATCTCAAAATCATCTTTTGAAGAAAAAAGAACATCATTTGTAGCAATTATTGGTATGCCTTTATTAATCGATATTGGGACAATGTTCTTTATATATTCATCTTCATCAACTCTATTGGTCCTTTGAATCTCAAGAACAAAATCATCTTTAAAGTGTTTAGTGAATTTATCAATAGTATTATTTGCATCAGAAATATTATTTCTTCTAATACATTCAAAGATATGGCTTCCTTTTCCTCCTGAAATGACAACAATATCATCCTTTAAATTTATGAGATCATTAAATTTAATAATTGGAATCGAGTAAAATTTATTATTATGGGCATTTGAAATAATCTTCATTAAATTTTTATGGCCCTTATTGGTTTTAGCTAGACAAAGAAGCTCATATGATTGATCCTCATCATCAAAAATAACATTTATAGAGCATCCTGATATCGGTTTAATTCCAGATGATTCACATTTGTTAAAAAATTTTACAAGGCCGAACATATTTGCTCTATCAGTAAGAGCGACGGATGGCACTGCTTTTTCAACTGCGTTCTTAACAATTTGTTCAACTGTTAATAAGCCTTGAGATATACTATATTCTGAGGAAACTCGTAAATGAGAGTATAGGCTCATGACTATTTTACTCCCTTAAAAGATTTCCTGTGGATGGAAGATGCTCCATTAATTTTAATTAAATCTAAATGTTGTTTAGTTCCATATCCTTTATGATTTTTAAAACCATATAAAGGATAAGATTTATCATATTCGATCATTAAATTGTCCCTATAAACTTTTGCAATTATTGATGCAGCACTTATCTCTTTTATTAATGCATCACCCCCGATAATTGACTCCATTTTTATATCTAAATCAGGTTTGTGTATGCCATCGACTAAAACCAAATCTGGCTTTACTGATAAGTTTAGTATAGCCCTTTTCATTGCCAATAAAGAAGCATTTAAAATATTAATATTATCAATTTCATCATTTGAAGCAGATCCAAATGCATATATAGAGTTTTCTAGAATAGAATTAGAAAAATTTGTTCTTTTTTTTTCAGAAAGCTTTTTTGAATCATCTAAACCATTAATATTGTTTTCTAATATAACTGCAGCAGCTACGACTGGTCCTGCTAATGCGCCTCTTCCAACCTCGTCTGTTCCAGCAACAACAATCTTCAAAGCTCTAAAATTTTATTTGCAACAGATTCAAAGCCATCTCCAGTTAAGATACTTCTTAATTTGTCACTAATTGATATATTATCCAACATCATATTTTGTATTGTTGTGGTTGCATTAAGAATATTAACTTCATGACAATCTTTCTGAATAAGTTCAGTGAAATAGTTTGAGCCTAAAAGTATATTTGGCAGACCAACATTCCTAATTTTTAGCATTCTTGAAATTATAAAATAGTTAATTGGGTTTGTTTTATAACAAATAATAGGCGGACAGCCTAAAACCGCTGATTCTAATGTTGCTGTTCCCGAAGTAACTATCGAAAAATCAGATACGGAAAGAAATTCTCTCATTGAGTTCTCTTTTATCAAAATATTATCTTGCATAGGTGCCATTCTAATAATTTTTTCATAAAGTCTTTTGTCGCTTGCAGGTATTAGATAAACAAAATCTTCATTATCCTTGGAATGTTTTTCTATAAAATCTAAAAATATTGGTAACATATTTTCAATTTCTGATTCTCTACTGCCAGGAAGAATTGAAATATATTTCTTGTTGTTACTTAATTCGTATTTTTGTGCCACTTCATCAAAAGGAATCTTTTCTAAAGAATTAAAAGGGTGTCCAAGATGAAGGCTTTTATGTTGCTCTTTCTGATAAAAATCATGCTCGAACTTAAATAAACAAACTGTCAAATCGATATATTTCTTAATTGATTTAATTCTATTTTGCCTCCAAGCCCATACCGATGGACTAACTAGTTGGATATTTTTACAAGTTTTAATTTTTTTTAGTTCTTTATGAATAGAGATATTAAAATCTGGTGAATCTATACCAATAAAAATATCTATTTTTTTTTCTTTAAATAATCTAATAAGTGATTTTCTCTTTTTGTTTAGGCTGTTATATTTGATAATAGGTTCAATCAAGCCCATTATTTGAAGGTCATTAAAGTTAAAATCTGAATCTAAACCTAGCTTCTCTATCTCGGGACCTCCAACCCCATACAAGGTTACATTATGATTTTTTTTTATTTCTTTAATTAAATTTGCGCCTAATCTATCACCTGAGTGCTCACCACAAACAACACCTATTCTTAGATGGTTCGTTGACATTTTTTATCTAAGAATTCCTCTTTCAGATGCTTCAATTGATTTTATAAATGTTTGTATTAGAGGTTCTTTTGATGAATCTAGCAAAGCTTTTAGCTCTTCAATGGCATCTTCTATCTTTAAACCTTTTCGATAAACTAATTTGTAAGCTTTCTTAATATGGCTGATTGATTCATCTGATATGTCTTTTCTTGACATACCAATTGAATTTATTCCAATAACCCTAGCTGGATCAGAAGCAACTTTTACAAAAGCAGGAACATCCATTGTGATAGATGAGTTCATACCAGCAAAACAATAATCTCCCAACTTACAGTACTGATGAACAGTTGTTATTCCTCCAATGGTTACATGATTACCAACTTCAACATGGCCAGCGATGGCAGCCATATTTGCAAAGATGTTGTTATTCCCAACAATACAGTCATGAGCAACATGAGCAAAAGGCATTAACAAATTATTTGAGCCAATAGATGTGAGAGCATTATCTTGTATGGTTCCCCTATGTATAGTTACCCCCTCTCTAAAAATATTTGATTCGCCAATTTCAAGTCTAGTCTTTTCACCGTTAAATTTTTTGTCAGGAGTATCGTCTCCAATAGTGGTGAATTGATATATCAAATTATTTTTTCCAATTTTTGTAGGGCCTTTAATGACTGCATGACTAATTATTTTTGTACCGCTGGCTATTTCAACATCCTCTCCAATTGTGCAAAATGGACCAATTTCTACTTCGGTATCTATTTTAGATAAAGGGTGAATAATTGACGATGGATGAATACTCATTATGCCTTCCTGTCTGCACATAATATTGTAGCAGTACATACAACCTCACTATTTAATTCTGCTTTACAATCAAACTTCCATATACCTCTTTTTTCGCTTATAACTTTGCTAAAAAGATCTATGGTATCTCCAGGTCTAACTCTTCTTCTAAATCTGACTTTATCTACTCCGGCGAGAACATATATTGATCCTTCTTCAGGTGTCTTTTTCATTGTTTTAAAGCCAAGAATTCCTGATGCCTGTCCTAAGGCTTCAATAATAATTACGCCTGGAAGGATTGGGTTACCTGGGAAATGTCCTTCTAAAAAATATTCATCTTCTACGATTAATTTCCTTGCATGAATAATTTCATTTTCTTTTATTTCAACTACCTCATCTATAAAAAGAAATGGCTCTCTGTGAGGTAAATATTTTTTTATATCCTCTTTACCCATTAGCATACTATTTACCTTTCTTTTTAATATAAACAGCTGATTTAGCCCATGCTTTTTGCTCTTGAGCNGGCATAATTCCAATATACTCTCCTGGGACTTCAATATTTTTAGTAATTAAAGTATGNGCGCCAACTTTTACATTATCGCANATGTTTANATGTCCTAATACGCCAGANAGNCCGCCCATTTGAAAATTATCNCCAATTACTGAAGATCCTGCTATTGCACATGAAGCAGCAATCGCAGAGTTNTTACCAATAACAACNTTATGAGCTANATGAATGAGATTATCNAAAATNACACCATCACCAATAATAGTGTCATCNATTGCTCCCCTATCAATAGTACAATTTGCTCCTATCTCAACTTTTTTACCAATATNNAGTCCACCTAATTGTTCTATTTTTATNTANCCATCTTTTGANGGTGCAAAGCCAAAACCATCTGACCCAAGAACTGAGCCATGTTGTATCAATGAATCTTGACCAATAGTTACATTTTTAACAATCGAACAATTAGCATTTATTATTACATTTTTTTCAATTTTACAATTTGGGCCAATAAAAACATTTGGGCCAATATATACATTCTCACTTATATCGGAATTTTCAGAAATTACTGCAGATGGATGTATAAAAGGAAGTTCATAATCAGAAGTTTTAAATAAATGTGTTAGCTTTGCGAATGCTAAATATGGGTCTTCACACTTTAAATAATTGCCATCTAAATTTTTAGTTTCAAATTCAGAAGGAACTATAAATGCAGCAGCTTTGGAAGTAACTAAATGATTTTTATATTTTTGATTTGCAAAAAAGGTTATTGAGGAATCATTGGAATTTGAAATCGTAGCTATGTTGTCTACAACACAGCTAGGATTTCCTTCTAGTTTTGCACCTAGTACTCTTTCTAATTCTGCTAAATTAAAGCTTATAGGCTTCGACACTACTCAGACTGAGAGTCCGCTCCAGCATTTGCAACATCTAACATTGAAGTAACATCATCAGTTAAATCTAAAGCAGGATCGCTGAAGAGCATTGTCTCATTTTTTGCTAACAGTACTTTAATTTGCTTTGCTGTAATAAGTTCGCTTATTATTTTTTGCATTGCTGCACCGCTATCAGCAAAAATCTTTTGGGCAGTTTCTTCTTGTGCTTGCTGAATTTTTCCAGCTAAAAATTCAAGGTCTTTTCCTTTATCTTGAATATCTTTCTGCATTTTAGCCACTTCTTCTTGAGATAAAGTTTCAAGTTCTTTTTGAAGCTTCTCTGCAATGGATTGTCTTTCAGCTTGAAGTGCTTGTGCTTCTTCTAGATTTGAAGAGTAATCAGGATCTTCTTCTAAAGCCTTGAAAGCATCAGCAGCTGCCTGTGTAGACAAAACTGCAGTTCTCATATCAATAACAGCAACACCCTCTACAGCAAATATTGGCGCTGCAAAGAATAAAAATGTTACTAAATAAATTTTTACAATGTTTTTCATATGTACCCCTTATTGGATTTGAACATTTTATATTAACTAGAAAACATTTCCTACTGTAAATTGGAATTCTTCTGTTCTCTCTTGTGGACCAGCATTAGTTGGTTTTGATATTGCAAAGCTCATTGGACCAAACCCAGTTATCCAAGTTACTCCTACGCCATAGGAATATCTTAAGTCGTCCACAGATGCCTTGTAGCAGTTTATTTGATAATTCTTACAATTGTCAGAAAAAACATTACCAAAATCGAAGAAAAAAGCTGATCTCATTGAGCGTTGATCTTCAATGAATGGTAATTTAAAAATAAGTTGGAGACTTCCTTCTATTTTGATATTTCCACCTATTGGTGCGTCTCTATACCTTGATGTGTTATTGGCATATGGATTTATGTATGGACTATCCAGCTCTCCATCTCCATCGGTATCGATTAAATTAGGACAGGTTTCCTCAGCATAATTAAATTCATAACAAGGTGCATCAGTACTTCTTGGTCCAAGAGTATTAGATTCGAATCCTCTCAAAGACCTAGGACCACCAGCATAAAAATTTTGGAAAAATGGAGTTTCTTCTGTTTCACCATATGCGCTCAAATAACCAAACTCCCCTTGGAAACCAAATATTAAAGAAGACGATAAAGGTTGATAATATCTTTGTCTTAAGTTTAATCTGTAGTAACTTAAGTCACTGCCTGGGATTGTTGTGCTTAAGCTCAAGACAGTTGAGGCACCAGCGGTTGGAAATAAGCCTCTGTTTAGAGTAACAGTTTGCCAAGACAACCCTGCTGTTAAAGTTTCAAAAATATTTCCTTCTGCTGCAACAAAATCATATATTTCTCTTGCTGGCAAAGAGCCAACATCAATATCAGTTTTATCATATGTAACATTAAAGCTTAATCTCTGAGTATCGGAAATTGGGTAACCAAACTGAGCGCCGAAACCGTTAGAGTTTGTAAGATAATTGGCTATGTTAAATTCACCGTAATCAGTTTCTCTAAAATAAATGTTATAGCCCAAGCTAACTGCATCTTTTGTTGCATATGGATTTAAGAAAGAAATATTATATGTTTCACTATAAATACTCTTATTTATACCAATTCCGACTGTATTTCCTGTGCCAAGAAAATTTTGTTCTTGAAGGTTAAACCCCAGCATAAGACCGAAATCACTATATCCAATATTTCCACCTAAACTTCCAGTCGTTTCTTCTTCAACGCTATACAATACATCTATTTGATCGTCAGTTCCTGGGACAGGTACTGTTTCTACAGAGACCTCTTTGAAGTAGCCAAGCCTTTCAAGTCTTATTTTTCCTGCCTCAATACTATTGTCTGAACTCCAAGCACCCTCAAATTGTCTCATCTCTCTTCTGAGCACATAGTCTTGCGTAATTTCATTACCTGTAAATAATATTTTTCTTGTATAAGTTTTCTTACCAGGTTGAACATTAAAAATTAATTTAATCTCGTTTGATTCTTCCTCAATTTGAGGACTGCCTTTTACTTCCGCAAAAGCATAACCTCTGTTGCCCAATACGTTTGTAAAGAATTCTTCAATTCCTGTGATTGATGCTTGAGAATAGGTTTTATTTTTAAGTGAGTTTGTTATGTCAGTGTAAATATTTTCTTCAAAAGGAATTTCACCAACAACATCAACATCAACAATTGTGTATTTTTGACCTTCACTTACATTAAATGTAATAAAAATAGATTTTTTATCTCTAGAAAGGCTAATTTGAGATGATTCGATTGAGAATTTTAAGTATCCTCTATCACGATAGTAAGATTCTAGGCTCTCAATATCTCCTTTTAGCTTCTCTCTAGAATATTGATCATCATTAGATAAAAATGAAAAGAATGAGCCCTCAGACAACTCAAAACCATCTAATAATTCATCATCAGTAAATACTTCATTGCCAAGAATATTTATTTTTTCAATCTTTGCACTCTTTCCTTCGTCAACTTCAATAAAAACTTCAATCCTATTACGAGGTTTATTTACCTCTTCAATACTAACTGATGCGCCATATCTGCCATTTGAAGCATATGACCTTACAAGTTCTGATTTTACTTGCTCAAGTGTTGATCTTTTATATACCTCACCCTCTTTAATGCCAACGCCGTCTAAGCTTTCTAAAAGTTGTTCAGACTTTAAAGCTTTATTACCTGATAAATCAATTGCAGATATTGTTGGTCTTTCAATGACACTTATTATTAAAGTATTTCCATCTTTTGCTATTTGTATATCATCAAATTGCTCAGTTGAGAAAAGTGATTTAACTATGTCTGTCGATTTCCTTTGATTTATTCTGTCACCAACGCTTATTGGAATTACATTAAATATACTTCCAGTGGATACTCTTTGTAAGCCAATTATCCTGATATCGCTTACAAGAAATTCATCAAATGCAGAAGCATGAAAACTTATGAGCATTGAAATGAAAATTAATTTAAATTTATTCACTAAAGTTCCTTATATGAATCTTGAAATATCATTAAAAATGGCAAAAATCATAAGCATGCCAACCACTACTGCCCCGCCTGTATAGACAAGGTTTTCAACTTTTTCAGACAATGGCTTGCCTCGAATAGCCTCAACACCAAGAAGTGTTAATTGTCCGCCATCAAGTACAGGAATTGGCAACAAGTTTAGAACCGCAAGACTAATACTCAATAAAGCCATTAAATACATAAAAGGTAATAAGCCTGCTTGAGCTGTATTTCCAGCCATCTGAGCAATACCAATTGGACCGCTTAAATTTTCAGTTCCCATATTTCCAGTTAACATCTTGCCAATGAACTGAAGTGTTTTAATACTTAGGTTGTAAGTTTCATAAAGGCCTTTATTCAAAGATTGTATAAAAGTTCTAGAAGTTCCAAATGATACGCCAAGAATCCCAAAATTAACCCCATCTTTTCTAGTCGAGCCAATAGCTACAGGAAGATAAAAAGTTTCTTTGCCTCTTTGAATTTGAAAATCAAGATTTGTATTTGGATTTTCAGACACTATCGACCTAATTTGATCAGCATATAAAATTTTCTCATTTCCAATGCTTAATACTTTATCATTTGCTCTTAATTCTCCAATTTCTGCAGGACCGCCAGGAATGACAGAACCAATAAAAGGCCTCATCTTATATTCAATATCTACCCCAAGATATTTAACCGGATTATTTTGTGATTCTGAGGTTGGTAAAAAATTAGTAACTAATATTTCGACATTTATAGGTCGCTGTTCTTCCGGTCTTAAGATTCTAAATTTCAATGGTCCCGAAAAACCTGCGTATGACAATAACTCAAGGTTAATGTCTTTAGCATCACTTATTTTTGTTTCATTAATTGATAATATTTGATCGCCTTTTTGTAACGATGCATCTGAAGAAAAATAAATATTTTCTTGATTAATGTTATTAATTACAGGAATGTTCTGTGGATCAGGGGTGTTTAAAAATATAACAGTAAAAATTAATATTGATAATAGGAAGTTAGCCAATGGTCCAGCAAACATAATTGCTGCTCTTTGCCATTTTGGTTTTGAGTCAAATGTATTTCCTAATTGTTCTTCGGTTAGTTCTTCTTTGATATCAGGCTCTAATTCAATTAGTTTATTTGTAATCATAGAAACATAACCTCCGAGAGGCACCGCAGATAGAGCAAATTCAGTTCCATGTTTATCATTTCTTTTATAGAAAACTGGTCCCATGCCTATAGAGAATCTTTGAACATGAACCTTGCACATCCTCGCAACGATAAAATGGCCAAACTCATGGATTGTTACTAGAACACCAAGCAAAACCAGAAAAGCTGAAAAGTATATTAAGTAAGTCATATATCTATTTTTTTATGCAATCGATTTTACCACCTTATGTGCTTGAATGCGTGTTTGTGCATCAACCTCATTTATTGATTCAATCGACAATTCATTAGACATATTATTATTATCAAAAGTTCGATATATCACTTCATAAATTTTTTCAAAAGTTATTTGATCATTCAAGAAGCTTTCAACAGCAACCTCATTTGCAGCATTAAAAACGGCGCCAAGATGACCGCCCTCATTACAAACCTGTCTAGCAATATTCTGTATCTCTTGCCTGTCATTTGGAAATTCTTGAAAGGTTAAATTTTGTTTACTGAAATCTATCGAATCAAAATCAATTGAAAGCCTGTTCTTATTTGATAATGCGTGTGCAATTGGCACTCTCATGTCTGGCATGCTTAGCTGACAAATGCTTGAACCATCAATATAAGTAACAATAGAGTGAATAATACTTTGTGGATGAATAACTAAATCAAAATATTTTTCGTCAAGCTCGAATAAATACTTTGCTTCAATTAGCTCAAGACACTTATTAACTAGTGTTGCTGAATCAATTGTTACTTTGCTACCCATTTTCCAATTAGGATGATTCAACGCCTCAGATTTACTTACATTTTTTAATTCAGATAACTTTTTATTTAAGAAAGGTCCTCCTGAGGCTGTGATAGTAATTTTTTTTACATCTTTCGTATCATCTTCACCCAATAGACATTGAAAAATTGCATTATGCTCACTATCGATAGGAATAATTTCAGAATTATTGCTTTTAGCTAAAGGTAAAATTATGTCTCCTCCAGCAACTATGCTTTCTTTGTTTGCTAGTAATATTTTTTTGCCTGTACTTGCTGCAATGTATGCTGCTTTCAGTCCTGCAAAGCCTGAGATAGCGCAAATAATAACATCTACATCTTCGTGATTTATCAAATCAGCTAGAGCAGAATCTCCATTTATATATTTTGTTGTTATAGCGGGATTTTGATTTTTGAATGCATCACAATCATCGATATAAACATAAGAAGGCGCAAAGTGTTTAACGATATTGTTTGCTTCGATAGTATTTTTGTTCAAAGCAATGCCAAAAAGAGATAGCTCAGAATTATTTTGATTTATTACACTTAAAACACTTTTTCCTATGCTTCCAGTTGCTCCCAGTAAAAGAATATTCATAATATCTGTGAAAATAGCAATAACATCAGAGGTGTTGCAATAAGGTGAGAGTCCAATCTATCTAAAATTCCGCCATGTCCAGGTAAAAAATTTCCAGTATCCTTTATTCCTGACTTTCTTTTGTAGTAACTTATAAACAGATCTCCAAAGAAAGCAAAAAGACAGCCTAAAATTAGAAAGATAACCACAATGAAATCTAAATTAAACAATTTGCAAATTAAATAGCTATAAAACAAACTTACAATCAAGCCTCCAACTAGGCCCTCATAAGTCTTATTCGGGCTTATATGGAGAGCTATTTTATTTTTTCCAAAGTTTGAACCAATAATATATGCAAAGGAATCAAAAATTGCTGTATTGAGAATAACCAGCAAGAAAATTATATAAGGAGAAATTAATTCGCTCTGAATAAAGCTTACAAAAATAATTGCAGTAAGACCGAAATTTAAAATTACGAATAAGCCTATTAATTTATCTTGAAGATTGTTCTTAATCCATTCATAGAATCCGATAATACAAATAAAAGAAACTACAAAAGAAAAAATCCATATATTTTCAAATGTCAAAATTAATACAATTGGAATAATCATCGCTACAGAAGTGATAAATCTGCTTATAAGGTTTTTTTTATATTCTTTTTCCAAACCTTCTACTCACTTTTTTAAAATTATTTAGGCACTCTTTAAAATCATTAGATGAAAAATCANGCCAATACTTGTCAATAAACATTATTTCCGCATAAGCAATTTGATAAAGCATAAAATTACTAACTCTTTTCTCTCCGCCAGTTCTTATTAATAGGTCAAGATTATCAACTGGAGCGCATGAAAATTTATTTATAGTATCTTTGTTGATATCCTCTAATTTCATTTTACCATCTGAAATATCTCTACTTATGCTTCTTACTGTATCTAATATGTCTTGCTGACCTCCATAACTGAGAGCAATATTTAGATTCATTTTTTTATTATTTGAAAAAGTTTCCGATTCAGCATATTCAATTTTGTTAATAATTTTTTTTCCAAAGTCTTCGATATGTCCAAAAAATTTAAGCTGAACTTTTTGTTCTTTTAATTCAGGCACTTGCTCATTAATAGCATTTATAACTAATTTTTTAATAGCATTTATTTCTGTTTTAGGTCTTTGCCAATTTTCTGAACTAAAAGCATATAAAGTTAATGATTGAATATCGAGGTTCACAGATGCTTCAACAATTTCTCTTACAATCTCGACACCTTTTTTATGTCCTTGGCTTACATCAAAGGAATTCTTTATTGCCCATCTTCCATTTCCATCCATTATTATTCCAATATTTTTTGGAAAATTATTATTGTTATTAATGGCCATCATGGCTCTTAGATT
Organism: Gammaproteobacteria bacterium; assembly: GCA_002710265.1. GTDB lineage: Bacteria > Pseudomonadota > Gammaproteobacteria > Magnimaribacterales > D2472 > SAR86A. The sequence goes on from PAJW01000024.1 coordinate 43,768, forward strand.
TCTAGAAGATCTGACTCTTTGTTCTTTAGTTCTGAATCAACAAGCGAAATATATTTATCGGTTTCTTTTTGAACTAAATCTTCGATTCTCCTTAAGTCATCCTCAGATATTTCAGATGATTGTTGTTGGTCTTTTGCGGTTTGATTGGCATCACGTCTAATATTTCTTATTGAAACTCTTGAGTTTTCAGCCTCTGCTCTTGCCTGCTTTATGTAGTTTTGTCTTGTTTCCTCAGTTAGAGCTGGCATAGTCACTCTAATAAGGTCTGAGCTTGTGCTTGGATTTAATCCTAAGTCAGAATTGTGAATAGCTTTCTCAATTTCCGGAATCAAAGTCTTGTCCCAAGGCGAAATCACCAAAGATCTTCCATCTTCAACACTAATATTAGATGTTTGATTTATTGGAGTTAAGTTTCCGTAATAATCTACTTTTACATCGTCAAGAATTGAGGGATTAGCTCTTCCTGTTCTGATTTTATTAAAAGCATTTTTTAGAGCGGATACAGATTTATCCATTTTTTCTGCTAAGTCTTTTAAAATAATTTCCATTTTTACGATATTAGTGTACCTATATTTTCGCCTAAAATTATATTTTTTAGAGCATTAGGTTTATTTACATTAAAAACTTTAATAGGAAGTTTATGGTCTCTAGCTAAAGTTAATGCGGTTGCGTCCATTACCTTAAGATTTTTTGATATGGCCTCATCAAATCTTAATTCTGTATAAAGTTTTGCATCCTTATTAGTTTCTGGATCAGAGTCATAAACTCCATCAACTCTCGTAGCTTTCAGCATCAAGTCAGATTGTGTCTCAATTGCTCTTAAACAGCCAGCTGTATCTGTTGTGAAGAATGGGTTTCCTGTTCCTGCAGTAAAAATAACTACAAAGTTATCATTTAACAGTTGTATGGCGCGACGTCTATCATAATGCTCAACAATACCGGACATGGAGATTGCTGACATTACTCTTGTTTTAATACCCGCTCTTTCAAGAGCATCTCTTAATGCAATGCCATTCATAACTGTGGCAAGCATTCCCATATGGTCTCCAGCCACCCTATCCATTCCGGCTTTATTTAATTTTTCACCTCTGAATAAATTACCGCCTCCGATTACAATTCCTATTTGTGTGCCAAGATCTTTACAAGCTTTTACGGAGCTTGCCATTTGATCAAGAATTTTAGGATCTATTCCATGCTCATCATTACCAGCAACAGATTCTCCACTGAATTTTAGTAGGATTCTTTTATGTTCTGATTTTGACATATGTTTTTATTTTAATTGTTCAGCAACCTCTTCTGCAAAATCTTTAGTTTCAACTTCAATACCTTCGCCAACCTTAAGCCTATCAAATGAGACTACAGAAGCATTGTCATTTGCTAGATATTTTTCAACTGTTATATCTGGGTCTTTTACAAAACCTTGTGAAAGCAATGAAACTTCAGACAAGAATCTATTTACTTTACCTTCAACCATTTTATCCATAATTTCCTGAGGCTTACCTGAATCTTTTGCTTGATTTTCATAGATTGCACGCTCTCTATTTAATGTTTCTTGATTAAGATCTTCTTTTGATAAACAAAGAGGATTAAATGCAGCAACATGCATTGCAACATCCTTAGCAATTTCTTTTGTTCCACCTGAGGTTACTACTAATGAACCTAACTTTGAGTCCGAATGAAGGTAGACACCTATGTGCATATTTTCATCAAATTCAACTGTAACCAATCTTCTCAATTGAATATTTTCTCCAATAGTCTGAACCAGTGTTTTTCTTGCGTCCTCAATTTCAGAATCATCAAGAGATTCTATATTTAATACTTTATTTTCAGTAATGAAACTTTTAACAGTCTCAGCAAAGGACAAAAAATTTGAATCTTTAGCAGCAAAATCTGTTTCTGAATTAATTTCAAGAATTGTTGCATAATTGTCTGTTATGGCAGTTACTAGCACTCCGTCTGCTGCAACTCTTGAAGATTTTTTTTCAGCTTTTAGCGCGCTATTAGACCTCAATAAATCAAGAGCTTTTTCGATGTCACCCTCACATTCAACAAGTGCTTTTTTACAGTCCATCATAGCCACACCTGTCATATCTCTTAATTCTTTTACTTGTGCTGCTTTAATCTCCATTTNAATCTCCCTGCTTTTCATCATCACTCTTTTCAGAGNNATCTTCATCAGTTTTAGTATCTTCCTTTGATTCTTCTTCAACTGGAGCTGCTTCTTCNACTGGAGNTACTTCNTCAGCTGGAACTGCTTCTTCGACTGGAGCTGCTTCCTCNACTGGAGNTNCTTCTTCAACTGGAGCTGNTTCTTCNTGGTTTTTTTTAACTTTTTGTATTATTGGAGAATCTGATTTTGGNGAGAAACCTTTTGAAGACTCGATACCTCTNAANCAAGCATCAGCAATTACTTTGGTTACTAGCCTAATAGATCTNATTGCATCATCATTTCCAGGAATTATNACATCTATTCCATCTGGATCAGAATTNGTATCTACAAGAGCAATAACTGGAATACCCATTTTCTTAGCTTCCAGAACAGCTATTTTTTCGTATTTAACATCTATAACAAAAATTGCATCTGGCAATCCTTTCATGTCTTTTATCCCGCCAACACTAGCTTGAAGCTTGGTATATTCTTTCTGAATTTCAACTGCTTCTTTTTTTATTAGTTTTTCAATCCTTCCAGATGNAATCATTTCCTCAATATCAAGCAATCTNCTTATAGAGCCTCTAATTGTTTTCCAATTCGTAAGAGTTCCTCCAAGCCATCTTTTATCAACATACGGAAGTCCAATAGCTGCAGCTTCTTCTTTAATGGTCTTACTTGCAGATCTTTTTGTTCCAACAAATAGGATTTTGTTACCTTTTGAGCATATGTCTTCAACCTTTGAGGCGGCTGCACTTAAATGCTCTTGTGTGATATCCAGATTAATAATACTAATATGTTTTCTTGTGTCATAAATATACTGTTCCATTTTTGGATTCCAGAACCTTTGTTGATGACCAAAATGAACGCCTGCTTGAAGCAGGTCTTTTATTGAAACTATACTCAATTTAATTCTCCTCGGGGTTATTCTCCAATTCTTAATAAGGATAACTCTAAAAGCACCCCACCCTTATAAAAACAGAATCTTCGTGTTAAAAGTTTTTGTATTCTATAGAAAAATAGCTAATTATTAAAGAAATTTTGTAAATTTTAAAATTNNTCAATGCTATATAAATTTGGTTTTAATTCTAAAATTTTCTTTGCTGAAATTAGCGCTCCTGATGCAAATACTTCCCTTGATAATGCCTCGTGCTTGAAACAATGATTTTGTTCTTTATTACTAAAGAATATTTTATGTACACCAAAAATATCGCCTTCTCGAATTGAAGTAATTTTCAAGGATTTGATTAAATTTTTTTTATCATTTGTATTTATAAANCTTCTTATATCAACTGCTGTTCCTGAGGGAAAATCTTTCTTTTGATTGTGATGAAATTCCTCAATTTCACAATGATATTTATCATCTGAATTCATTAAAAAATCTGATATAGATTTTTTTAGGGCCAAAATACCATTTGAAAAGTTTGATGCATATAAAATAGGTATTTTTAGAGAGGCTTTCTTCATAGTTAAATAATTTTCATTAGATANTCCAGTTGTGCCTATAACTAGTGGTTTATTATTTAAAACACATTCATAAGTAATGTTATCTATAGAGCTTGGATGGGAAAAATCTATCACTACGTCACTAGCTTCAATACTATCTTCTTCAATGAAATTGTATTTTTTTGAAATATTTAAGATTATTTGGCCCATCTTGCCTGATGAACCATTTAAATAAAATTTATTCATATTATTCTTTAAACTTGGAGATGGCTTCAGTGAATGTACTTGAACCAGGATAATTCTTTTCAGAATCTAAAGTTTTTCTAAAATCGTTAAGAGCTTCGATTTGTTTTTTGCTTAAATTAGATGGGGTTTCAACGATAACCCTACATAATATGTCTCCTCTTCGCCTGTCTCTTACAATTGATGCTCCCTTGCCCTTAATTCGAAATACTTTTCCAGTTTGAGTATTTGAAGGTATTTTTAAAGAAATATTATTTTCTAATGTAGGTATTTTTATTGAACCACCTATTACAGATATATCAAATGGTATCGGTGCTTCAATATATAGATGTCTACCATCTCTTTCAAAAATAGGATTTTCTATAACTCTGATTGCAACATATAAATCGCCTGTCTGTCCATCTTTCATCCATTCACCTTCTCCTGANAGTCTAACCTTGTCGCCATTATCAACGCCTGCAGGAATATTTACAGATAAAGTCTTATTATCTTTAATTGCGCCTAGCCCTCTACAAGTCCTACATTTATCTTTGATAACTTGGCCAGCGCCAGAACAGACTGAACAGGTTTGTTGTACAGAAAAAAAACCTTGTTGCATTCTTACCTGACCAGCTCCATTGCAATTAACACACGTAACAGCACTTGATCCTTTTGCTGCTCCACTTCCACTGCAATCAGTACATTCTTTTTGAGATGGAATCTTTATTTTCTTTTGTATTCCAAGAACAGCTTCTTTAAGGGTTAATTCGAGATTATATTGAAGGTCCGAGCCTCTTCTTTGTCGCCTAGATTGCGATCTAGTCCCAAATACATCACCAAAAATATCTCCAAAAATATCATTTATATTTATATCGTTAAAATTAGGTCCGCCTCCCATCCCTTCGACACCTGAATGACCGAATTGATCATAGGCAGATTTTTTTTGTGAATCAGAAAGAACATCATATGCTTCCGCTGCTTCTTTAAATTTTTGAGCAGCTTCTGGATTGTCAGGGTTTCTATCAGGATGATATTTCATTGCCTTCTTTTTGAAGGCTTTTTTTAATTCGCTAGCTGAAGAATCGCGAGAGACTCCAAGAATTTCATAGTAGTCTCTCTTAGACATAACTTAGCTTATTTATCTTCTTCTTTCACTTCTTCAAATTCTGCATCAACAGTGTTTTCACCAGAATCTTGTTCATCTGTTTGAGCTTCATTTTGACCTTCAGGATTATCTTTTTTGTAAAGCTTTTGAGTTAAAGGCGTCAGAACATCATTTAAATTTTTTGTTGCCGATTCTATATCATCAGTTTTTTCTGAAGCAATTGCATCTTCGAGGGATTTAACCGCTTCTTCAACTTGATTTTTTTCATCTTCATTAAGCGCATCACCTGATTCTTCAATAGTTTTTCTGGTGGCATGAACAAGCATATCAGCATTATTTTTTGTCTTAACAAGCTCTTCAAACTTTTTGTCATCTTCAGCATTAGCTTCTGCATCTTGAACCATTTTTTCAATGTCTTCATCAGAAAGTCCACTTGATGCTTTTATGACGATTGATTGNTCTTTACCTGTATTCTTATCTTTTGCAGAAACATTTAAAATACCATTTGCNTCTAAGTCAAAAGANACTTCAATTTGTGGGACGCCCCTAGATGCTGCAGGAATATCAGTTAAATTGAACTGACCTAAAGATTTATTTTGAGCAGCTTGAGTTCTTTCTCCCTGTATCACATGAACAGTAACAGCNGTTTGATTATCTTCAGCCGTGGAAAAAACTTGTGATTTTTGAGTTGGAATAGTTGTATTCTTTTCAATTAAAGGTGTNGCAACACCTCCTAAAGTTTCAATTCCTAGAGTNAANGGCGTNACATCNANNAANAGAACATCTGTAGTATCGCCTGATAAAACTGAGCCTTGTATNGCCGCCCCTACTGCAACAGCTTCGTCNGGATTTAAATCTTTTCTTGCNTCTTTACCAAAAAATTCTGCTACCTTCTTTTGAACTAAAGGCATTCTAGTTTGACCNCCTACAAGCAAAATTTCATCAATATCGCCNTTTGAGATTTTTGCATCTTTNAGAGCAACTTTTAGTGGTTCCAAACTCTTATCAACTANATCCTCNACAAGAGATTCAAGTTTTGCTCTGGTTACTTTATGAACAAAATGCTTTGGACCTGAGCTATCAGCAGTAATATATGGAAGATTTACTTCAGTTTGCTCGGATGAAGAAAGTTCAATCTTAGCCTTTTCAGCCGCTTCTTTAAGTCTTTGAAGCGCAAGTGGATCACTTTTAAGGTCAAAACCAGATTCTTCTTTGAATTTGTCAACAAAATAGTCTATTAGCCTTAAATCAAAATCTTCACCACCAAGAAAAGTATCTCCATTTGTTGAGAGAACTTCAAATTGATGCTCACCGTCAACATCAGATATTTCGATTATTGAAATATCAAATGTTCCACCACCAAGGTCATAAACAGCAACCGTTGCATCGCCTTTATTTTTATCTAAGCCATATGCCAATGCTGCAGCTGTTGGTTCATTAATAATTCTTTTAACATCTAGTCCAGCTATTTTTCCTGCATCTTTTGTTGCCTGCCTCTGAGAATCATTAAAATAAGCTGGTACAGTTATTACAGCTTCTTTTACTTCATGACCGAGATAATCTTCAGCAGTCTTTTTCATTTTCTTAAGCACTTCAGCAGCAACTTGAGGTGGCGCTAATTTCTTATTAGCTGCTTCAACCCATGCATCACCATTGTCAGCTTTAATAATTTTGTATGGGACCATATCTGCATCCTTACTTACCACTTCATCATTAAATGTTCGACCTATGAGTCTTTTAATTGCATATAAAGTATTTTCAGGATTTGTAACCGCTTGCCTTTTAGCAGGAAGGCCAACTAAAACTTCATCACTATCTGTGTAGGCTATTACAGAAGGTGTTGTCCTTGCACCTTCGGCATTTTCAATAACCTTGTGTTGTTGACCTTCAACAACAGCAACACAGCTATTTGTTGTTCCTAAATCAATTCCTATAATCTTTGACATAATTAACCTCTAATTCTTTATTACAGTAACTCTAGCTGGTCTTAAGACTCTAGAGTGAAGCTCCCAACCCCTTTGAAAAATATTACCAATTTCTCCATCTTTTTTATTTTTATCTNTTTCCATNGAAACAGCTTCATGTTTCTCAGGATTAAACTCCTCGTTAAGAGGATAAATGGGTATCATTCCAAATTTATCAAGAGTAGATTCAAAAGATTTTAATGTTAATTCTATTCCTTCTTTATCTTCTTTTGAGACTTCATCTGAAAGATTTGATATTGCGTGTTCTAAATTATCAATGACTGGTAAAAGTTCTTGTAAAAGTCTTTCAACACCATATTTATGTGCTTTTTCAACTTCTACGAGTGTTCTTTTAAGTGCATTATCAAGTTCGGCATTAACTCTAAGAATTGCATTCTCAAGCTCTTCATTCTTATCGAATAACTCCTCATAAGAAAGAGTCTCAATGGTCTCATTATCTGAATCAGCTGATTTGTCTTCTGCTTGCTGNGAATCAACANCCTCATCAACTGAAGNAGAGTCTNGCTCGACGCCGTTTTGTTTTTTGTTTTTTGTCATTTTATATCCCTTACATTAAATATATTGGGATTTTTTAACTCAGTTCAAGAGCTTGATATTGGAATTATTTTTATATTTTTTTGACGTGAAGAACTAAATTATGATCAACCAATTGATATCCTGCATCATTAGCAACCTTATTCAATTTTTCAATAAGGGCAGCGTCTTGAAACTCCAGAACTTTTCCAGTTTCTACATCGACCATATGCTCATGATTTTCTTCTATTACTTCATATACAGCGTGACTGCCTTCAAAATGATGTTTTTTTACCATCCCAGCTGATTCAAACTGAGTAAGAACTCTATATACAGAGGCCAAACCTATATTCTCACCATTTTTGAGTAATTCTTTATAAATATCTTCAGCACTAAAATGAGCTTCTTCTTGGATTGCTGTTGAAGCTAGTATCTCCATAATCTTTATTCTTGGAAGAGTTGCCTTCAGGCCAGCTTTTTTAAGTTCTTTATTTTGTTTGTTCATATAAGTATTATATCAGCCAATTATCATGTTTTAATATACTCTCAGCGACATAGAATGTATTAAAAAGTATAATAAAAATAATATATGAAACAAGCATACCTAAAAAAAACCACTAATCTATTATTTGTTTTCTTTTTAACATTGTTTGTTAGTTCATGTTCATCTTTAAGTTTAAGTCCATATAAAGTTCCTGTACTTCAAGGAAATATTTTTGAAGAAAAAGATATAGAAAAGATTTCTAAAGGTTTAACAAGAGAGCAAGTAAAATTTATATTTGGTACTGCTCTTATTCAAGACCCTTTTCATTCAGACAGATGGGATTACTATTATTCTGTTCAAGTTGGAAATACCAAATTAAATGAAAACAAGCTTTCAATATTTTTTAATAAAGATGGTCTTGTAGATAGTTGGACAATAGAAGAACTAGAAAGTATTAATTAATTATTTTTCAAGATTTTTTAGAAAACCTTCTACAGCATTTTCGCAAAATAAATTTATTACATTGTCTGGTAGTAGGTTATTTAGTAAAAATGGTAATTCAAATTTAGTCTTAAGAATCGCTTCAGAAATTTCATCACTTTTATAATTTATTTGCCATTGACCTTCAAAAAAATTAAAAGGTCCTTCAATTTGTTCAATTTTTATTTGGAAATTAGATCGAGTATTTTTTGATTTTATTTCATATTTTCTCAATAAAAAATCAAATTCAAGAANGCCNATTTCATANTCTTGATTTTTTTCAATCAGCTTTGACTNNGAACATCCTGGTATGTAGTTTTTGTAATTTTCAAAANTAGCTATTTCATCGNAAACAGTTTGTCTATTTTTTGGAATTAATCTAGCGACCTCAAGATTTTTAATCACTTAAATAATCTGAGATATAAAAATAAATGCAACGCTTAATGGGGCAACAAACTTAATAAAAAATCTCCACAGTTTGTATAAGACTGGGTTTATCTGGTCTATCTCATTCTTGATTAAAGATTCATTCATAAACCATCCAATGAAAATCGCTATCATCATTCCTCCAAATGGCTGGAGTATTTGTACTGAAATTAATTCCATCATGTTTAAAAATGGATTTATAGATTCCCCTGATTCATCGGTAATAGAAAAGATGTTGAATCCTGTTGCAGTACCGATGCCAATTAACCAACAAAGAGTTGAGATTGCAATTGCAGATTTCTTTCTGCTAAGAAATCCTTCCTCAGCTAGATATGCCACGCCTGGTTCTAAAATAGATATTGAAGAGCTTAAAGCTGCTATTGATAGAAGAATGAAGAAAATAGGCCCTATTAATTGACCGAAATCCATCTGATTAAATGCTGACGATAAAGAAACAAATACCAAACCTGGNCCACTTCCAGGNTCAAGATTAAAAGCAAAAATAATTGGAAAAATNGCNAAGCCAGCCAATATTGCTACTAGAGTATCTAAAGAACCCACGCTAAAAGATGTTGAGACAATTTCTTGATCTTTAGGCATATATGCACCATATGCCATAATTGAACCCATGCCTAAACTCATGCTAAAAAAAGCTTGTCCCATTGCTGAGAGNAATGTATCTGTACCAACATTAGAAAAATCAGGAGTGAATAAAAAAGATAGTGCTTTTATAAAAGCTCCATTAATCATTCCGTATATGACCATNAAAATTAAAAGGAATCCAAGCATTGGCATCAATATTTTTACCATTCTGCCTATGCCATCTTCAACACCGGCAGAAACAATAACAAATGTAAGAAACATAAATACCGTATGCCATATCAACAGGTTTGATGGAGATGATATGACTTGTCCAAATTGTTCAGAAGAAGTTAAAAGCTCATTAGGAGATGCTGAAATAAATATATAATTTAAGCAAATTCCTGCGATGACGCTGTAAAAAGAAAGAATCAATACTCCTGCAATAATTCCACTCCAGCCTACCATCTGCCAAAGTGAGGAAGCTCCAGAATCGATTGCAGATTTTTTCATCGCATTTATTGGGCTGCTCCCAGAACGCCTACCAATTAAAATTTCACTAATCATAATTGGAACACCTATTACTACTATGCAAAGTAGATAAATCAAAACAAAAGCTGCGCCGCCCTCTGTTCCTGCTTTATAAGGAAACCCCCANATGTTTCCTAAACCAACTGCTGAGCCAGTTGCAGCAAGTACAAATGTCCATTTACCAATCCATGTTCCGTGTGATTTTAATGTTTTTTGCATAATTAATTTATAAGTATGGGCTATTGTATGGATTTATCCAATATCCTGAAGATATTAGAAAGCTTATACATACAAGTAAAGTAAGAGTTTTTCTAAATTTTTTATAGTCTTCATCCTTATCTTTAAAATTTTCTGTTGATTTTTCAAAGATATAGAAAAAATAAAAACATACGATTGATAAGATTAGTCCNGTTAAAATTAAATTAAAGTAGGCCATCAAGAGTATNGNGCAGCCTAATAAACTAAAGCATATTCCTATTGAAAGATTAANTGGTTGATTTTTNTGATTATCATTCCATCCCCAAGCAAAACCNCCTAAAAATGTAATTATTATTGCTCCATATCCTAATTGAAAAACTATCAAGGTTTTACCTAATGTCTCCGCCAATTATCCATGGAATAAGAGAAAATATAGCGAATGGTAAGAAGCCTATATAACCAAAAGTTGACTTTATATTTGTAATATTCAATTTATTTCATGTAAAACATTGCACTTAGTTGTTCAAAATACATAATAAAGTATGCCAAAAGAAAAACCTTCATTAATTGTAAAGAATAAAAGTGCATCAAGAAACTATAAATTAGATGAGTCATTTCAAGCTGGCATTGTGCTAGAGGGTTGGGAAGTTAAGTCACTCAGAGAGTCAAAGGTAGATGTTAAAAATTCATATGTGAACATAAGAAAAGGTGAAGCTTGGTTGATTGGAGTTAAAATAGATAGTCCTGCATCTCTTCAACAGGAAAATATTGACAAAACAAAATCAAGAAAACTGCTACTACATAAAAAAGAAATTGCGAAAATAGAAAGGTTAAAAGGTGAAAAGGGTCTTACCTGTGTATTAACAAGAATATACTGGAAAGATAATCTTGTGAAATGCGATATAGCAATGGGACAGGGTAAAAAACATAGAGACCAAAGAGAAGATATCAAAAAACGAGATTGGGAACGTGATCAGGGCAGAATTCTAAAAAATACTAGAAAATTTTCTTAATCGAATCAAAAAATATATTCATGTATAATGCCCTTCCTTATGGATGGGGGCGAATAGGGTTCGACGTTTCTACTGGACTCCGAAGCGCATGCCAAGATTGTAGTAATTCTTGTAAAACATGCTACAAAAAAAATAGTTGCAAATAACGACAACTACGCTTTAGCAGCTTAATGCTAACCGATGC
>PAJW01000025.1 GCA_002710265.1 Gammaproteobacteria bacterium
TGTTTTTTAATGAGTCATTTTATTCCAAACTTGGAAATCAAATTAAATGCAATCCATCTATCAAACATGAATCCGATAGAGCCGCACTTATCAAAGCTCTTTTAGAAAATAAAATTGATATTATCGCAACAGATCATGCACCTCATACATGGGACGAAAAAAATAAACCATATGTTGAAGCGCCTGCGGGCTTACCACTTGTTCAACATGGAATGCAGATTCTTATGGACTTTTACCATCAAAATGTAATTAATTTGGAAACTATTGTTGAGAAGACAAGCCACAATGTTGCAAAAAGATTCCAAATAAAAGATAGAGGTTACATCAGAGAAGGTTATTATGCAGATATCGCTATTTTAGACCTCGATAAACCTTGCACTGTTTCCAAAGACAATATTTTATACAAATGTGGTTGGTCACCGTTCGAAGGACACGACTTCAAGTCTTCAATTTTTATGACAATTGTAAATGGAAATATTGCATTTAAAGATGGAATGATTAGTGATAATTTGCCTTTTGGAATGCAAATAGAATTCAATAGATAAAATAATCAATTTAGATTATCTTGGAGTTATAATCCTCATTTAAAAACAATAGGAGAGTTGGCTGAGTGGTCGAAAGCGCCTCCCTGCTAAGGAGGTAACTGGGCAACTGGTTCGAGGGTTCGAATCCCTCACTCTCCGCCATTTTTATGATTTAATACTTTATGGCAAATAAACANATACATAACTTTTTAGATGGTTTTTCGATAGAGGTAACACCCAATGCTGCCAACAAAATTGAAAACTTTTCTGATTATTTNCCTTCTGGTACTTTAATTTATATCGCTCATATAGAAGGCACGCCTATTGAAGATACTGTTNGGACTGCAAAAAAAATTACCGATCAGGGATTTAAAGCNATGCCTCATTTTCCAGCAAGAATTATTAAAGATAAAGAAACACTTGCTGACTGGATTTCNCAATANCAGAATGAAGCTGGTGTAGAGAATGCGCTTTTGATTGCAGGTGGAGCAAATAAGCCATATGGAGAATATGATTCATCCATACAGTTAATAGAATCAGAATTATTTGATCGAGCAGGATTTAAAAATTTGCATATTGCGGGCCATCCAGAGGGCAACAANGANATTGATTCNGATGGAACAACATCAAATNTTGATAATGCGTTATCTTGGAAAAATGAGTTTAGTAAACGAACTAATGCTTCAATGGCAATTACAACTCAGTTTTGCTTTGACTCAAGNTCGGTTATTCATTGGGCAAATAATATTAAAAAATCTGGTATCGATATCCCNGTNCANATTGGAATAGCNGGNCCTGCNAAACTTCAAACTCTTCTNAGATATTCTATTGANTGTGGTGTTGGAGCATCAATNAAAATTTTACAAAAGAGAGCAAAAGACATTACAAAATTATTGCTTCCGTATAAACCAACTCAAATAATTAGTGAGCTNGCTGAGCACAAGGCAAATAATCCTAGTTTTAATATTGAGAAAGTTCATTTCTTTCCTCTTGGCGGNATTAAACAAGTAAGTCAATTCGTCAANGAAATCTAATTCTAATAATCTCTTCAATTATCAAGAGAATATATAAATAAATTTTACTTAATTTTTTTATAAAGATGCTTATATTCATGTAGTATCTAATATTAAATATTAATTAATAAGGGAGAATCAATATGGATCAATTTATGAATGAAATGGCGATTTGGAATGGAATGAACAATGCTTTTATAAGCAACGCGATTTTCTTTGCAGCTTGNGCATTTTTAATTTGGGTTGGGTTTAGATTTACAAGCAGAATTTATTATGAAGGCAATGTAAATTTGTTAGGGAAAGTTTTTACAACCTTGTTTTGCTTATCAGTAGCTTTATTNACATTAGGNACAATGGCTCAAGGACAAAATATAGCTCTTGGATACGCAGATGCTTTTAGNGCATTATCAGAAGTNCAAGATATTTCATCNAATGCTGACAGATTTGTTTCTATGGCTGATGGTAAATTAGGAATAGTGCAATGGGTATTTTTAGGTTCAGTTGTTGTAATGCAGCTAACTCAAATTTGGGTTAAAAAAGAATCATGAAGAATTTTAAATATTTATTAAATACTTTTGCAATTATATTTATTGTTAGTTGCGCAAATGATGATAATTCTGTTTCAAATGAAACAGGACCTATTTACAAAGGNCCATATTACAACGAATTCTTAGCATGTAATGCAGGTCCAGCATTTGAAGANGGAATACAAGAGATGCTTTCCGCATGGCAAGAACTCACACCTGCTGCTGGCCTTGGTTGGGCTGGAGTTTATGCTCCTAAAGGAGATGNCCATAGATTTTCAAATGGTTGGTGGGAATTAGAATGGGACTCAAAAGAGAGCTCAGACAATGCATTTAATAATCCTTCACCNGAGTTCTTAGCATGGTCAGAAAAATACTCTGATGTGATGACTTGTGATGTTGAAGGAAGATTTCCTTGGACTTTTTACTTACCTAGAGATCCTGCNTCTTTTGGACAGGTAATGGGTGAAAATGGATATTTTGCATCTGAATTTTTAGCGTGTAATCTTAAGGAAGGTAAGTCTAGACAAGATTTACGTGCAACCGTAGTTCAGTTNAATGAATATCTTGATAAAAACGGTAGTGAGGTNCCATACTTCTATGGAGTTTATTTCCCAGAATTTGACAATGCTGATGCTGACTTTTTATGGGGTAATTGGCATGCAAGTTTTGATAGCATGAAAGCAGGAAATAAAGATTGGGAAGAAAACGGTAAAGCAATGCAAGCAAAGTTTGATGAAATATCTACATGTATTTCACCAGATTATTATGACAGCAGGGANCTTTACAATAANCCCAATACATAATATTAAAAACTAATCTTTGATACGGAGGGGAAACCCTCCGTTTTTAAAATAGTTCAGCTAACATACANCTTGCTGAACCACCTCCATATTTTTCAATAGTAGAAATGTCTGAGTGAAGAANATCCTTGTAATATTTTTTTAATAAACCTTTATTATCAGATGTAAGTGAAGAATGAGCCTTGGATGACATTATTAAAAAATATTCGCCAATTTGGTTTTGAGCCTCAAGCGCATTTCCGCAAAAGCTCATAATTTGTTCTTTAGTAATCTCAAACACATCATGAAATCTTTCAACCTTTTGTCTGACAGTTTCTCGATATTCCTCTTTAATAACNTCATAACAAATACCAATAACTTCTGTTCCAACAAACATAAANACATCTGTGTGATATATAGGAGCATTGTTATGACTAAGAGTTTCAAATTTCACTAANTCAAAATCATTNTCNTNNCACCAATTAACTAACTGATTTTCGTTTGTTCTCTCAGAAATACCAGCATAGACNCANTTATTGACACGATCTATAACCATACTNCTAGTAGATTCAAGAAAAATATTTTCATTTTCAAGATATGAGTAGTCTTTTGTAAGTTCATATGTCTTTGAAAGATAGTCAATCATTTCTGGTTTTCTTTCAATTCGTCTATTTGGAGCCATCATGCTAAACAATTGCATTGTTTTATTTTGAAAAGTTATAAACCAATTGGGAAATATATGATCAGGGCAGTCAGAACTACCCCGTAAAGANGTAATNTTTATACCTGCATTAGTTAATNTATCTTTAAATTTTGTAAACTCTTTGAGTNCATTTTCTGCAATTANTTCAGGACTNTGTNGGTTNTGTTTTTCTTGATATGCATTAGTCTCAGCTGTCTGAGGATTACATTGAAAAGCANCAGGCTCAATCATAAAAATATGATTNCTNGATTGATTNATATTTGATTCTTTCATGATAAAAATAATGAGAGTAAAATACACAAATGCCCTCNAGTTTACAAGANNAATTTATAAAAAAAGAGGCACTATTTGGTGCCCAAAATTATGCGCCGCTTTCTGTTGTACTAGAAAANGGCGAGGGAGCTTACTTGTGGGATGTTGATGGTAATAAATATNTAGATATGGTGTCTGCATATTCTGCAGTTAGCCATGGCCATTCTCATCCNGAGCTTGTAAAAATTATTAAAGAGCAAGCTGGCAAACTAGCAATTACCTCAAGAGCCTTCTANACAGAACCATTTGGAGATTTTTTAGAAAAGCTAACAAGTGTNTCNGGTTTTGANAATGTTCTAACAATGAATACAGGCGCAGAAGCAGTAGAAACTGCAATTAAAGCTGCAAGAAGATGGGGTTACAAGACAAAAGGAATTCAAGAAAATGCAGCTGAGATTATTGTTGCTGATGGAAATTTTCATGGCAGAACAACTACTATTGTTGGTTTTTCCTCAGAAGATTCATATAAAGATGGCTTCGGGCCTTTTGCAAAAGGTTTTGTTGAGGCAAAGTTTTGTTGGACAGAATGTGGTTTAAATGAATCAATCAAATCCTTCGAGGAAAAAATTAATAAAAATACTTGCGCAGTTTTGGTTGAGCCTATTCAAGGCGAGGCTGGAATTAGAGTTCCTCAGAATGGATGGTTGAAAAAGCTAAGAGAAATTTGCTCTAAAAATAATGTTCTATTGATATTAGATGAGATTCAATCAGGTCTTGGTAGAACAGGAAAATTATTTGCATACGAGCATGAAGATATAAAACCTGATGGATTAATACTTGGAAAGGCCTTAGGTGGTGCTATGTTGCCCATATCGGCTTTTTTAAGTTCTAAAGAAGTAATGAATCATTTTAATGCTGGTTCACATGGCTCGACATTTGGCGGTAATCCTCTAGCAACCAAAGTAGCAAGTCGAGCAATCGAGTTACTTTTCGAGGACAATCTTATTGAAAACAGCAACATATTAGGTGAGTACTTTAAATCAAAATTGAAGGCAATTGATAACAAAATTATCAAAGATGTTAGAGGAAAAGGACTATGGATTGGAATGGAGTTAGAAGAGTCAGATATAAACGCCAAACATTTATGTCTAATGCTTTTAAACGAGGGTTTATTATGCAAAGAAACCCATAAAACAGTTATTAGGTTCGCACCTCCATTAATGATTACAAAAAAAGAGCTTGACTGGGCAGTTGATAAAATTTCAAAAGTCATAAGGTCCGTATGACAAATAAAAACTATTCATTTGATGAATTAGTTTGGGAAGAGATTGAAAAAATTCCTTATGGGAAGACAAAAACCTATAAACAAATTGCTAAAAAAATTGGAAATCCTAATGCTTGCAGGGCAGTAGCAAACTCATGCGGAAGAAACCCACTGCCTATTATTAGACCATGTCATAGGGTGATTCGCTCTGATGGTTCAATAGGCGGATATAGTGCCCCAGGCGGAACTATCCTAAAAAGAGCTTTGCTAAGGGCTGAGTCTTTTTAATCTTCTAAAGCCTTAGACAATTTCCAATTTAAGAAAGCAAAATGGTTCTTAATTGTTTCATCTCCATAGGCAAGCTTTGTAAATCTCTCCATTTTGACAAGAGAACTATAGATAGCTGCTTTTGATATTTCATCGTAATCTTTATTTTCTAAAGCACCTATCAATGTATCAACATATTTAGATTGAAGATTCATTTTATAAGTAGTTGGAACTTCTCTAGAAACAAAAATTCCGTTAAATAAATCTGAAAGAACCTCGTCTGGCATATATTCATTACCATACTCTGATGAATTGACCAATCTTGTCATTACAGTAGGCGATAAAATTCTAGATAAAGCTGAACCTTGTGCATTGAGAACAAGATCATGCAACTGTGGGTCTTTCGAATTAGGAAATTCAGTAACTCTTTTTTCTCTTTGTAAGTTTTTTACAATCTCAGGATCAAATGACCATGCATCGTTAGCTAAAAAGTTATCAATTAAAAATGACATAGCTTCTTTTTGTTTACTATATTCAACTGGCTCGTAAGCATTTACATCATCTTGACCATTTACAATCCTCGCAACGTAAACACCACCGATTAATCTTGTAACGGCAGCCATAAATCTTTGTTTTTGATTAGTAAGTCTGTAAAAAGCATTAGTAAAATCATTCTTTGTCTCGCCTTGCTCATTAAAAATTTCGCCTAACTCAGAAATTTTCTTATCAACAACTTCAAATCTTCCTTTAGCATAGGCAATTGGGTCATTTGATAAATCCCATGTTGCAAAACGAGGATCTATATCCTCCCAATGCCATAAGTATTTTTGTTCGATAGATTTTGCAAGATGTTTTTCTCTTTCTTCACCTTCTAACTCTGGCTTGTAACCAAACTCAATCGCCCAAATATCATAATCCCCAGGAGCTACTGAAAAATATTTACCTTGTTTAATTCCAGGAGGAGCAATATTTATTGGATCATAATCCATTACCGATGAAGTGGTAGAACCGCCAGTAACTGAAACATCATGAATTTCATTTGGCCCATATTGGTAGCTTGCTATAAAGTTATGAATTAGGGCTAAGGTGTGGCCAACTTCATGCATAGTAAGGTTTACTATCCATTGTTCAAGAGGATCATTTTCTTCATCATATCCCCATAGCTCTCTATAAAGGTAACCAGTTTTTATGGAACCAAACTCAAGTCTAATATCTGATGCAATAATTTCTCCTGTTCTAGGGTTGGCTATACTTGGTCCAAAACCTGCTAAGCCGCTTCTCGCTGGTGAGTGCGACCATCTAACAACATTGTATTCAACATCACCTGCATCCCACTCAGCATCATCTGGTTGAATTTTTGCAACAACTGCATTTTTAAATCCTGCTTTTTCAAAAGCAACATTCCAACCCTCAATACCTTTAACAACAAAAGGCTTTATTTCATCAGGAGTAGATTTTTCTACCCAGAAGGTTATTGGTTTGACAGGTTCAGAAATTTCTTGATCTGGAAATTTTTTTTCTAATCTCCATTTATTTATAACATCCCTTGATGGATATCTATCATATGAAGAAAGGTCAGTTATTTTTGCTGAATAAAATCCCACCCTTTGATCAGATAGNCTAGGNTTAAAATTATCATCNGGCATCTCAACNAAAAGATGACTAAATGANATTGAAGTATATCTNGGATCAGCTACNGCAAAAACTTGGTTTCTTTGATTAGGTTTNGGATTATAGAATCCAAAATTNACTTCGACGTTNGTGTTNTTNTCATANTTATTAATTTTTTCNATATATGTCTTAGANGGNACCATTTTNCCNAGATTAACGCTGTAAAAATCNCTGTATTCAGGNGGAATATTTGGTGAAATACTTGTTAACATTTCAGTTAGAAAAATTTTGTCAGCACTTATNAGNTATTTATCTTTTTCNTCAACNACCAAATCNAANGTTGAAATAAATGCCTCAAAAATCATCGTCATNTCTCTTTTGGCAATATTATTGTCAGTNTCGTTACTGAAATAAGTATTTTTCTTATACAAGCCTATTTTATTATTAAATTTTCTAAATTCTAAAATTACACCATTACCAATCTGTGAATCGCCTATCATTTCACCAGACATAACGCCTGAACCTGGAGGAGCATTCAAGACATAAGCAAAGTAAAGAAATTCTTTTTCTAAATCATCTTTAGTAAGAACCATNTAGTACTTATTCTTTTCAGTTTCTTTNTATATATTAAGAAATCCATCAATACTCTCGTACTCACCATCCTCAAGAAACTCTTCGATAGTCTCGTAATCTTTTTTCTTAGATTTTGGGCTTTTACCTTTGACAGGTTTCTCTTCTGATACTTCTTCTTCCGCCTTTTCAGGTGCTGGCTTCATATCAGGGTATGCACTTACATTCATCGATATAGTGAATAAAGCAGCTCCAAATAAAAGTGTTAACAATAACTTAAAATAGTTTGTAATTAGCATAAAAAGAATTCCGTAAAATTTTTGAAATGTAATTCTATCTTAGAACCACGCGAACTGATAGTATAACAATATGAAAAATGAATATGCACTTATAACTGGAGCCTCTTCAGGCATTGGCCTTGAAATCGCTAAAAGACTTGCTTCTGATGGGTATAACNTGGTTCTTACTGCAAGAAGATTAGATTTACTAGAGAAACTTTCAAATGAAATTACTAATAGTTATGGCATTAAAGTTGCGATTGTTTCTAAGGACCTTATTGAAGAAAGCGCGCCTCAAGAGATACATGATTTTTGTAAATCTAATAATCTTAACGTCAGTATCTTAATTAACAATGCTGGATATGGCATTAAGACCTCATTTCATGAAACCAGCATTGAGGATGAAGAAGCTTTTATAAGAGTTTTAGGCACTTCAGTTATTATGCTTACTAAGTTATTTATTCCTAAAATGATTGAAAATGGTGGCGGCAAAGTAATGATAGTATCTTCAGTTGCATCGTTTGCAGCTCCATCTGCAATTCAGCCTCTTTATGGACCAATTAAAACTTTTATGAACAGGTTTAGTGACGGCATCAATATTAATTATAAACATAAGGGTATTACATCTACTGCATTATGTCCTGGTTTTACAACTACTGGCTTTCATACCGCTAGTGGCGTTCAAGATGAAATGGATAGGGTGCCAAAATTTATGGTTTTTCCAGCAGAAAGGATTGCAAATGAGGGTGTAGACGCTATGTTTGCTGGAAAAAGTTATTGTGTTCCTACTAAGACCTATAAGTTATTAGTATTTTTATTAAAAAATATTCCTCAACCTCTTTTAAGGCTAATTGGAAAGTTGCTTGCTCCGGGTCGCTATGATAAAAACTAATATAACTTTTATAAATTATTAACTTATTTAGGAATTGCTTTTGAGGGAGCCATTAAACAACATTCCTGTAATGATTAAAGAAATCATCAACGATGGTAATGGACTAGGATTTAAAAAAAATTTTGTTGAACTAAATACTAAAGATAAAAGATTTTTTAAAGATGTTGTTCTTCAAAATAATATTTCATCATTTTTTTTAAATTTTTTAAATAAAAACAATATTTCACAAATAATTGATAAAAAGTTTTATGATCAATGCAATGCTCAGCAAAGAAGGTTTCAAATACATGCTCTTGAAATAATTAAGGAAATTCACCTTATAAACAATATATTCAAAAATGGTGGACTAAGTCCAATTTACCTCAAAGGAGTTGCTGTACAGATGGAATATGAAGATATTTCGTTAAGGCCATTAATCGATATTGATGTTCTATTTAGTAAATCTGAAATCCTTAAAGCACATGAATTACTCCATGCTAATAAAATTCTAAAATCTGAAGAATCACCATTTTTAAATGCAAGTAATTTTGATGATTTTTGCAAGGAATTTCATCATATACAACTAATTACAAAAAATGATATTTCAATTGAACTTCATCATAGAATAACCTTATCAAGGGATTTTCTAAACTGTCCAATCACCGAACATTTTTTTAAAGAAAAAAGAATAATAAATTTCCATGGTCAAAAAATAGCAATACCATCTCTTGATAATACGATAATTAATCTGCTGACCCATTTTTCTTTAAATACAGACTTTAAAAAGTTACTTAAGACCTTAAATGATATTAAAAGAATGAATATAAACTATCAAATTGATTGGTTGGAAATCATATCAAAATACGATAACAATAAAATTAGAAGATGTATTTGTCTTTCTTTAGAAATTATTCATTCTAATGGATTTTTGATGAAAGATTTTGAAGAAATCAGAGCATCATATGCAAATTACTTTCCAGAGAATCAGATAATTGAAGAAGCTCAAAATAGATTATTTGACGTAAGAAAAAAAATTACTGGAGAAAGTTTTTATAATGATATTTTGGAATCAAAGTCTTTTTTTAAAGCTTTAAAGGAACATCTTTTTCCTTCTGAAAATAAAATCATTTTCAGATATAAAATTTCTAAACCTTATAAGTTTTTTATCTTCAAATCATACATAAGATACCTTTATGAACAATTTCTAAAATTAAGGTTTTTACCCTATGTTATAAAAAGTAAGTCAACTTCAAATAAAGATAATTCTTATGACATTATTGATAGATGGTTAAATAAAAACTAATGGAAATAGAAGTAAAAAATATATATAAGTGCTACGAATCATATAATTTTTTTAAGAAAGAAAGAAAATCTGTTATAGAAGATATTAGTTTTAATTTAATTGATGGAGATATTTTAGGGCTCTTGGGAAGAAATGGTGCGGGTAAAACTACTTTGATAAAAATAATTCTTGGTTTAATAGAGCCCGATGAAGGCAGCGTTATTTTTTCAAACAATAAAAAGCCTAACTTTGGATATGCAAATTCAAATCCTAGATCTTTTTTTTGGAGAATATCTGCCATAGAAAATTTAATTTTCTTTGGAAGACTTCTTGGGCTTAACAAAAAAAAGGTTATTGATAGGATAAATTATATATCTGATATGCTTGAGATAAATCAAATTCTTCATAAGCCATTTATGCTTCTTTCATCTGGACAGATGCAGTCAATAAACATTGCAAGAGCATTATTAAAAAAACCAGACGTTCTTCTTTTAGATGAACCAACAACAAGTTTAGATCAGCAAGGCTCTCAGAAAATTATTAATGTGCTAAGAAATTACTTAATTGAAAATAGGATTCCAGCCATTTGGTGCTCGCATGACTATTTTGAACTCAACAGAGTATGTAATAAATTTGGTTTACTAAAAAATAAAAAACTTTTTATTGCTGATAGTGAAGTTAATTTATTTCATGAAAGTGCGAGCAACTATGAATTTGAAGTAAAATCTGACGACAAAGATATTATTAATAAANAATATAACACTGTTGACAAGAACTTTGATGATATGACTTTTGTATTTTCGGTTTCTAATAAAAATTTGAGTTTGCATGATTTTTTAAAGTTTCTGATTTCTGCTGATGTGACTCTGCTATCGATAGAAAAAAAATTCCAACATTTTGAAGAATATATCTCATGAGGAATTTCTTTGAAAAATTTTTAGCATTTTTAAGAAAAGATATAAAAATAGCTATTTCATACAAATTCAATCTCCTATTACAGTTTTTAGCTATCGTGTTCTTTCTTCTATTATTTTCTTTTTCTATGGATAGTATTGATGTTTCAGCAACTGAAAATAGTCCTCAAACTCAATATTCTGAATTTTTTAGGGTTCTAATAGGCATTGCCTTAATCGATTTCATGTTTTCGTCAATGTCTGTATTCTCTAGGGAAGTTAGATTGGCTCAAAATCATGGGACTTTTGAAGCACTAATTTTAACAAACACTTCAATTTTAACAATACTAATATCATCTTATGCTTTGAGTTTTACAAAATCATTTCTCAGAATAATTATGTATATATTAATTGGTGTATTTATTTTTGGAGTTGATATCTCGTTTAGTAATATCCCAATATTTTTATTTATTGTAATTTATAATGCGCTGCCATATGTCGGCATTGGCCTTTTTGCTGCATCATTCATAATAATCTTCAAAGTTGGAAATATCATTAATTTATTCACTGGGCTTTTTTCTATTTTTTTTTCAGGCATTTTTTTTCAATTAGATTCTTTTTCCAATGAAATCATAAATATTAGCGACAATCTTCCTTTAGCTATTAGTTTAGAGCTATCTCAGGAAGTGCTACTAGATAATTTTTCATTTAATAAATTCATTCCAGAACTTCTTAAGGTTTTCTATTTAATACTTATTTTTTTACCATCAAGTATTTTTTTGGTATATCATTCATTAAAAATCGCTAAGAAAAACGGAAGCCTTAATTATTACTAAACACAAGTGAACAAATCAAAGAAAAGTTTCAAAATAGCTGATGAGGTTGTCGTTTCAAAAATAAATGATGAGTCTGTTCTTTTAAATCTTAATACTGGCATATATTTTCAAGTTAATGATTTAGGAAGCTTTATTATTTCCGAACTAAGTGAATTTATTTCGTTAAACTCTCTTCAAAATAAGATTATGAAGAACTTTGATGTAACTGCTAGTGAATGTGAAAGCGATCTTTTAAAATTTATTGAAGCGCTTGAAGAAAAGAATTTGCTGCATTTTCAATGACATGCATGTCTTTAAAAACTTTTTTATAAAATCAAAATTCTTAGCAGTATCTTTTTTTGCAATTTTTATAATTGTTATTTTTATGAGATTAATATCATTTAGTAAAATGATATTTAGAGTAAAAAAAATTTCACGATATTTATTTGTTAGAAATCAACCGACTACATCAATTAAAGATATATATATCTGGTATTCTAAATTAAACAAGATATTAAAAATAGAATCTTGTTTTGTAAATGCGCTTGCTCTGAAGATTATATTTTCATATTTTGGCCATGATTTACTAGTAGTGTGCGGTGTTAAATTTGATGATAATTCTAATTTTAAAGGCCATGCTTGGCTTAGCTATAAAAATCAAATAATTTTTGAAGAAAAAGAAAATCTTGATAGCTATATCGAATCTTTTAACATTTAATGATGGTTGATTTTATAATTAAAGTTTCTTTTGATGATTCCCCAGAAAAAAAACCAATTAACTTAAACCTCGACAATAACAAGAAGCATAAAGTTCATGAAGAATTAAGCGTTTATAAAGATAATACATCATTTGTAAAGCATAATGGCTCTGATCAAAACTTAGCCATAAAAAAAACAAAGAATTATAAATATCTGGCTTATGTTTCAATTTGTGAAGAGGATAGGGTAAAAATAATTGATAAACTCTGCATCAAAGAACAGGCTCAGTTAAGTAACTCAGATTTAATGCTAAAGCTATATTTAAAATTTGGTGAGGATGGGTTTCAAGTCTTGGCAAATGGATTCATATTCATTTTGGTTGACTACACAAAGAAAATAGTTCTCGCCTATAGAGATCATATAGGAATCAAGAACATTTGTTATTATCAAAAAAATAGCTCAATTTATCTATCCTCAGCATTTAAGTATATATTTGATTTAGCCAACCAAGACTTTACTTTAAATATGAAAAAGATAAAAAATTTTTTGAATTTAAAAGATGAATCGATTTCTGATACATTCGTAAACGAAATTAATAAAATACCTCCATCATCATTTCTAAAATTTCATTCTAATAAAGTATACATTTACAAATATTTTGAATATAACTTAATAAATAACCCTAATTTGCCTCATGAGCAAGTTGAAGGACTTAAGAAGTTACTGAAGAAATCAACACTTATAGATAGAAATAACCGTTACTCAAAAATAGGCTTTCTTTTTAGTGGCGGCATTGATTCATCAACAATAATTTCTTTTTTTCGATATTTTAGAAAAACTAAACATCAAATTTTTTCATTTTCAGCACAATACAAAAATTTAAA
This sequence comes from Gammaproteobacteria bacterium, assembly GCA_002710265.1. Lineage (GTDB taxonomy): Bacteria > Pseudomonadota > Gammaproteobacteria > Magnimaribacterales > D2472 > SAR86A. The sequence continues at coordinate 13,233 of PAJW01000025.1, forward strand.
TCAAGATATAGTTCATTTAGTTGATGAGTCTGATTTTCAAAATGAAATAAATAAATTCGACGATGTAAATAGTGTTTCCTTTAATGGTGAAGATGAATCGACTCTATCAAAGATAAACTTTTATTTAGATATCATAGGACAGCCTTTCTTTTTTCCAAATTTATATTTATCAAATAAAGCATTTAGTCTTGCTCATGATATGAATATTGGAATTATGGTAAACGGTAATGACGGTGATACTGTAATCTCCCATGGATATGAGCATTTACTTGAGTTATTTTTATCTTTTAGATGGATAAATCTATTTAAAGAGATTGACGCAACCTCAAAATTAAGAAAACAATCAAGAAGATTTATATTTAAGCGTGCTATTGCTGATAAGTTAAATATTGGTAGTTTTTTAAAAAGTTCGGCACAACAAAAACACCTAGAAGGAATCTCTTCTAGCAATCATTCAAAAGCAATTGAAATTCAGACTTTGCTTGCATCTTATTACAGCATTGAGGAAAGGTACCCATTTTATAACAAACATTTAATCGAATATTGTTTGAATGTTTCTCCAAATCTTAAAAATAAAAATGGACATTCAAGATACATTCTTAAGGAAGCAATTAAGAATATTGTGCCAGAGAAGATTAGAAAAAGAGCTACCAAGTCTAATTTAGGCCATGCTTTATGTATAAATTTTGTTAATAAAGATTATGAAATCATTGAAGAACAGCTCCANAATCCAAATCAGATAATAATGGAAATTATTGATATAAATGATTTAAAGAGTTCTTGGAATAACTTGCAACAAAACCCTAGAAAATTTGCTACAAGGTCTTCGATACCATCTAAGATATTTTCTTTTGTAGTTTTAAATCAATGGCTAAAAAGAATTAATAGTTCAAAAAGAATCAAATACTCAACACAAGAAGCGTAAACAAAAAAATAAAAAAAGCTTGAAAAAAATACCTATTATGTGTATCTTGCACTGTTATGGACAAGAAATTTTATACATCACCAGAAATTATTGAGCTTGGTTCTGCCAAAGATATAATACAAGATGTCTTATCAAGCGGCACTGGAGATAGTTTCCCTGGAACTGAGGAAATTCTAGCCTCAAGTTAATCAATATTTGTTTCGAATTTTCCCTCTTAATGAAAATGTACTAACACTCAATTTGAGTGATATTCCTATAATATCTAACGAATTTATAGCTTAAACCATGAATTTTAAATATCAGATTGCAGGACTTAATTTGTTATCAGATATAGAAATTCCAGTTCTTAAAAAAAAAGAATTCTCCCAACCTGACATTACAATAAAAATTAAATTAAATATTCAAAGTCCAAAAAACAATTTTCAAATTTTAGATGCGAATAGTATTTCGTACAAAGACAAGCACGGGAATATTTTTTTAATTAATAAATCAAATATATCAATATGCATTAAGAATAAAAAAATTAATGAAGCCTCAAATAGTATCTTAGGAATCCCTATTGGATTCTTACTTCAAAAAAATCATTTTCAAGTTATTCATGGCAGTTCTATTGCTTATGAAAATTCAGCAATATGCTTTTTTGGGAAATCAACTGCTGGTAAATCTTCCATGGCAGCGTCGCTTGTCGAAAGAGACTTTAAATTAGTGACAGAAGATCTTTGTATAATAAAAAATACCAGCATATTTAATTTCTCAGATTGGATAAAATCAAGTGAAAACACATTTCCCAAAAAAATTGATTTTAAAAAAAGAATACCAATTAAAAATGATTCAAGAAATAGAATGCATTTTAAGCTTGATGACGAACATATTAGTCAAGAGAAGACAAATATTAAAGCAGTTTATTTTTTAAACAATAGCAAGAGAAGAAGTATTAAAAAGCTTGGAAAAGCTGATTCTTTCAAATATCTTTTTTCTTATGCATATAGAACTAATGATGCAGATATAGAGAGCTTTAAAAAATTATCAATGATATTAAAGAATATTGATTGTTATTTATTCTCTAGGAATATAGAAAAGCCTTTAAAAGATAATTCAGAATTTATTTTCAATCATCTCAATAAGAATTATTTTAAATAGATATACTCTTTAAAATACAATAAATTTATAAAAATCACTTTCTAATGTTAAGTACAGAATCAGATACAAATGGATTATAAAGTCTTTCAGCTTGAAAGTTAGACATAGGGCCATGCCCAGGGATGAAATCAATATCATTTCCAAGAGGCCATAATTTATTCTTTACTGAATCAATAAGGTCTTCAAAATTACCTCCAGGTAGGTCAGTTCTTCCAATCGATCCATTAAATAACACATCGCCAACTATCGCTAATTTACTATTTTTATTATAAAAAATAACATGACCTGGTGTATGACCAGGGCAAAGGTAAACATCTAATTCTTCTTGTCCAATTTTTACTATATCTCCCTCACTTAACCATAAATCCGGATTGCAATTTCTTGAATTCATTCCGAACATCGTGCCTTGTTCCTGAAGTGAATCTAGTAAAAATTTATCGTCAGTATGAGGGCCATGAATCTCGACATTAAGTATTTCAGCAATTTCAGTAGCTCCACCAGCGTGGTCAATATGACCATGGGTTAGCAGTATTTTCTCTGGAATTAAATCATGTTTTTTTGACAGCTCTAATAAAATATCAATATCTCCACCTGGATCTACAATCGCACACTTTTTCGTTTCAGAACAATAAAGAATGGAAGCATTTTGTTCAAATGGAGTAACTGTTTGTACCAAAGCTTTTAACATTCTTATATAAGGTTATACGACAATAATTATAACGAAAATAACTGCAGATAATTCTTTGATGCAGTTGATTGGTTTAATTTTTAAAAAAATACTATAAAATAGGCATTTTTAACATTAATGGAATATATAAATGAGTAAAAAAGTATCAAAAGATGAAGCTTTAAAGGCTGTTAAAACTATTACAAAAGAGATTTCTGAGAGCTCACTCGAAAAAGAGGCTCTTGAAGCTGTAAGAACACTAATTCTATGGGCAGGAGATGACCCAGANAGAGAAGGGCTTGTTGATACTCCTAAAAGAGTAGTTAAGGCTTATAAAGAGTTTTTCTCAGGATATGAAGAAAATCCTGAAGAAATTTTAAGCAGAACTTTTGAAGAAGTTGAAGGCTATGATGATGCAGTGATAGTAAGAAATATAAGAGTTGAGTCACATTGCGAACATCACATGGTTCCAATTGTTGGAGTTGCTCATATTGGCTACATTCCAAAGAATAGAGTTGTTGGTATCAGCAAATTAGCAAGACTAGTTGATTTGTTTGGAAAAAGACTTCAAACACAAGAAACAATGACTGCTCAAATAGCAGATACAATTGACAAGGTCCTTCAACCCAAAGGTGTTGCCGTTGTGNTTGATGCAAATCATCAGTGTATGAGTACTAGAGGAGTTCATAAAACAGAATCAAGTACAATCACATCAAGAATGTTGGGAACATTTAGATCTGATAATAAAGCTAGAGAAGAATTTATAAGTCTTATCCATTCGCCTAAAAATTATTAAATGAGCAGATCTCTGGAATATTCCAGTATCAAGCCAAAAGTTCCAATTATTCTCGCCTCTGGATCAGAGAGTAGGAAGCAAATGCTTGATGAGGCTGGTATAGCTTTTGAAGTAATTGTTTCATCCACAGATGAAGATTTAATTAAAAATAAAATCTCATCATTACCTTTTAGTGACCAGGTAACTATTCTTGCAAAAGCCAAAGCTGAACCTGTTAGCATACAAAATCCAAACTCAATAGTTATTGGAGGAGATCAAATGTGTGCCTTAGATAAAACCCTTCTTCACAAACCAGGATCACAAGAAAAAGCTATTGAAAGCCTCAAAACTTTGTCAAATCAAAAACATTATCAGCATAGTGGNGTTTGTATTTTAAAGAACAATGAATGCTTATGGGAATACTCTGAGACAGTAGANCTCAAAATGCATGATTTAAGTGAGAAGGAAATCATCAATTACGTAGAACTAGAAAATCCTATAAATGCTGCAGGCTCATATAAATTTGAATCNTTGGGATGTAACCTTTTTGAGTATGTAAATGGTTCTTCTCATACTGTAAGAGGTATGCCATTGTTGCCTCTCTTAAATGCATTAAGGGATTTAAACATTATTAGTTTAGAATAAATCTATGAGCAGCAACCAACCATTCCATTTATTTAATACTTTAAATGGTAAAAAAGAAAAATTAGAAGCAATCGATTCCAAGCATTTAAAAATATATGCTTGTGGACCTACTGTCTATAATTATGCTCACATTGGCAATGCAAGAATGGCTGTTGTCTTTGATACTTTGGTTAGAACCTTAAAAATTATTTATCCCAAGGTAACTTATGTATCTAACATAACTGATATAGACGATAAAATAATTGAGGCTGCCAAAGAGCAAAATGTTGCTATAGCATCAATAACTGAAAAATATACGAAAATATATAACGACGATATGGCTAAACTTAACGTTTTAGCTCCAGATATCCAGCCCAAAGCAACCGAATATATACCCGAAATGATTGATCTCGTTAGCGACCTAATAAAAAAGAATTTTGCATACGAAAAAGATGGACATGTTTTATTTCATGTACCTTCATTTAAGAATTATGGACTCCTCTCAAACAGAAATAGAGATGAGCAAATTGCTGGCAGTAGAGTTGAAGTTGCTCCTTTTAAGAAAGACCCAGCTGATTTTGTCTTATGGAAACCAAGTTCAGATAATCAACCAGGGTGGGATTCGCCATGGGGCTTTGGCAGGCCGGGTTGGCATACTGAGTGCTCAGCAATGTCAGAAAAAACTCTTGGTTTACCATTTGATATTCATGGTGGAGGTAGGGATCTAATCTTTCCTCATCATGAAAATGAAATTGCTCAGAGTTGTTGTTCAACCGCAGACCCGAATAAACCCGAGTCATATGCTAAATATTGGATGCATAATGGTTTTGTTACTATAGATAGTGAAAAGATGTCTAAATCTTTAGGAAACATAATATTAGTTAATGATTTAACACAAAAATATCATGGAGAAGTGATTAGGTTAGCTCTTCTATCATCTCATTACAGACAGGGCTTAGATTGGAATGAAAAGGTTATTCATCAGGCAAAAAAATTACTTGATAAAGTTTATGATATTTTCGATGAGTTTAAAGATATAGAAACAAACGAAGAAGACCAAAGCAATGAAAGTATTGAAATAATTTTTGATGATTTAAATACACCAGGGCTAATTTCTGAACTTAATAAACTAATTAAGGAAGCAGACTTAGTTAGCAACTCTCAAAAAGCACTCTTAAAGTCTAAGCTTTTGATGATTGGAAAAGTTTTAGGCATTTTAGAAGATAATACTTATAACAAAGTATCTGATGAATTGAGTGAAGAAGTTGAGAAACTAATTAAAAAAAGATCTGAAGCAAAAGAAAATAAAAATTTTGAGCTAGCAGATGAAATCAGAAATACTTTGAAAGAAAGAGGAATTGAAATCAAAGATACTCCTGAGGGGACTTCATGGAAAGTTAAATAATGCTATCAAATCTAAAGGAAAAATTGCCAGACTCTTATTCTGAAATAAGTGAAACGCTTGAAAGTGCAAAATTAATTTTGTCTGAAGCCGTTCCTAATGCACAAACATTGTTTCATACCCCAGTGGTTTCTACTTTTCATGAAAATAAAATCGTATCTCGTGTGATGGTATTAAGAGAGTTTAATTTTGATAAAAAGCTTCTTCGATTTCATACTGATAATAGAGCAGCAAAGATTAAAAATTTAACAAAAAATTCATCTGCAACTGTTATTGGGTATGATCCTGATTTGAAGGTACAAATTAAAATGCAAGGACAAGCTAATGTTCACATCAATAATACAGTAACTGAAGCGGCATGGAATGAGTCAACAGCTCGATCAAAGAAATGCTACTCTGTTAAAGGTGGCTCCACAAAAGAAATTGAAAACCCTGCAAAATATGATATTGATGATTTTGATGTTGAGGAGGGTTATAAGAATTTTGCCGTAATTGTTTTTTCTTTTTCTTCACTGGAGTTTTTATATCTCAAAAGCTCTGGCCATAGGCGAGCATTACATAAATGGAATGAAGAATATTCATCAACTTGGTTAGTTCCATAATTAATCTATAAATTAGACATAAATCATAATTCTTATAATTAAAATTAATGTATTATTAATGTTCATTAATTTTTAATAAGGGAGAAAAAATGAGATTTCTATTAATTTCAGTATTAATGCTTTCTTTTACATCTTATGCACAAGAGGAAAATTCTAGAGAATTTGCAGATGGTGTAATTGAACTTACTACTGTAAAAGTTAAAACAAATTTCCTTCAGGATTATCTTGATGGGATTGAAAAAACATGGGTTGCTGCTGCAAAAATTCAGCAAGAAATGGGAATAATTTCAAATTACAATGTTTACATTGGAAATGATGGCTCAACTGTGTATCTAACACAAACTTATCCATCTTGGGCAAATAAAGCGCCTTGGACAGATGAGCAAACTGCTGAATTTCAAAAGAAATTTAATGCAGAAGTAATGTCTGAAGATGACAACACAGCGCTAGCTCAAAGCTACGAGGACATTCGTGAAATTGTTAGCGTTGAGTTGATTGGAAGATTAATTTTTAATTAAGGAGTAATTTATGAAAATTTTATTAAGTTTATGCATGCTTTTTAGCTTTAGTTTGTTTGCAGATGGTCATATGTCATCTGAAAAAGAAGTCCTTAAGGCATTAGATAAATATATGGAGGCTAGGAATTCTAGAGATTTCGTAACGGTTGTTAAAATGTCAAGCAAGACAGGCACCTTGGATACAAATTCTGATGGCAGTTTTCATAAGCCACTTACCAATCAAACTGTTGACGGATGGAAGAATAGTGGAGATGCAACAACTCTATATTTCTATCCAGAAGCAACTGCACTATCTGATGATGTNGTTCATGTAAGATTTTATTCTGAAGGAATGGTAGGAAATGACGGTAATATGAGTGACTATAGAACAAGGGTTACTATGAATTGGGTCAAAGAAAGCGGAAAATGGGTTCTAAAAACAGCCCACTACTCGCCAGCAAGTTATGGCGGTGTTCACAAAACACAAGCTACTGATTTTTTAGATAACTAATCTATATTTGAAAAAGAGCTGGCTTTTGCCAGCTTTATTTTGGCGCCCTCTGCAGGAATCGAACCTGCAACTAATCCTTAGGAGGGATTTGTTATATCCATTTAACTAAGAAGGCATTAAAATTTATCTTTTAATTTTATCTAGATGTTCAATTATATAAAAAAGCACAAATCATTAATTATTTGTTTAGCAATATTGCTTTCATCAAGTTTTTTAGCTTCTTTAATTCAAACTAGCTTTGGAAAAGTAGATATTGAGTTAATGAATCTTAAGACTCAAGATGGTCAAAATTTAGTTTATGATTTGTACAAACCATCAATTGCAACAAAAGAAAATCAAGTTCCTTTCATAGTTGTTGTTCCAGGTTTTCAAAGATCAAAAGAGGCTTTATCCAATATTGCTATTGAACTATCAAGAAGAGGTTTTGCAGTTGCTTTAATAGATCCTTATGCACAAGGAATGTCATCATCGTCTAAAAGCAGGATGGCGGCAACAACCCAAGGATATGGAATGTTCGCTTTGGTAGAACATGCCTCCGAAGGCCATTTTTCTTTTATTGATATTGATTTAATTGGATCTACTGGTCACTCAATGGGTGGCAATGCTGCCATTAGAGGTGCTAATTATTTTGGTAAAGAAGCAACAAAAAATGGAACCAAAAGTAAATTACATTCTGTATATGTATCTGGATATGTCTTAACTCTTCGTGAAAATATTTTAAAACATTCAAGATCAAATATGGGTGTTAGCTATGCGCTATATGATGAAGGTGCATTTAGAAACGAATTAAAAGGCTGGGATGCAGCTAATATGAAAATTGCACCTGAGTCTTTGAGAGTTGTTAATAGTGTATTGCCTGAGAGTGATAGAGTTAAAGAAGTGGAGCTTGGCAAGTATTACGGTGATAAATCAAACAACACATTAAGAGTGATTTTTAATGAAGAACTACTTCATCCGTTTCAACCCTACAATATAGAGGCAACATCCAATCAAATAGAATATTTTGATATGGTTTTTGGCTCACCTATTAAAATAAATGCAACTAATCAAATATGGCAATTTAAAGAGTTTTTTACTTTATTAAATCTTGTTGTATCACTATTAATGCTGATACCTATTGCAAGATTTTTTCTGGATTTAAATTTTTTCAAAGAAATTGTAAAAACCATACCAGCTGCTCTCCCGAAGCAAACACAACAAGGCAAATTTATTTTTTGGATCATTTTTTTTACAAGTGCCTTAATAGCATGCATATCATTTATACCCATGGTTGACGTTGCAAAATTTTTATTTTACGAATCAGCAAATAGAGAATTGACATGGTTCTTTCCTCAGAGAATGAACAACTCAGTAATGCTATGGGCAGCGTTTAACGGAACTATAGGCTTATGTATTTTTTATATTTCTTATCGTTTAGTTGGAAGACATCATGGAACAAAAATAAGTTCATGGGGTATTAATATTAATAGATACGAGTTTGCTAAGACCGTTTTGCTTGGATTAATTATTTTTATATCTTATTACTTAATTCTTTTCACTATTTACAATTTATTTCATGTTGATTATAGATTTTGGTTTATGGGAGTGAGGGTTTTTCAGCCAGAAATGTTACTAGTTCTTGCTATGTATTTCCCATTATTTTTTATATTTTTCTTCTCAAATTCATTGAGGGTTAATGGTGCAATGCGTTTTGAAAATCAACCCGAATGGCAATCAAAACTAATTGCAGGTTTTGCAAATTCTTTAGGCTTAATGCTCATAATCATAATTCAATATGTAACTTATGCTAAAAGCGGTACTGTTTTTTGGACTACTAACTGGTTAAGTGTGAACCTTTTGTTTGGAATAGTGCCCATGATGTTTATCCTGCCATACTTTAATAGAACATTTTTTCAATTAACCGGAAGGGTTTATTTGGGACCTATAGTTACATGTCTCATATTCATTATGATACTCTCAACCAATACTGTTGTGTATTTACCCCTATGAAAAACTTTTTTCCATATTTAGCTTTATTTTTGGTTTCATGCTCAGGCTCGGGTGGTATGAACTCTGAACCAGATGAGATGAATCAACCCAGTAACAACAACTCAATAATATTTAATTGCGGGGTTACATCACAAAATCTTGAAAATTGTCAGATAACTCAAAATCAAAATAGCAGAGAATTCTATATCTATAATGCTATGGATGCTGAGTCGACAATTGATGCACCAGTTATATTTAGTTTTCATGGTGGTGGAGGAACAGCAATTGCAAATATGGAATATAGTGGATTTAGACAGATTG
>PAJW01000026.1 GCA_002710265.1 Gammaproteobacteria bacterium
TCAATTACCGCGTACATAATATAATCCTTTAAAGCTCGCAAAATATACGCTTTAATGAAGAAATTATCAATACTTATATATAATTTTGACCTATTTTATGCTTTAAAATGAATCCCATGCAAACTTTAAAAAAGGAAATAAACCTCGTTGAAAAAATGATTAAAAAGGATGTTGCTTCGGAAGCAACTGTCAAGATTCTATACAAACATATATTTAAATCAGACGGAAAAAAAATAAGAGCTAGGCTTAACTTAATTTCATCATCTTTTAATAGAAATAAAAACAAAANCTATAGAATTAAACTTGCNGCGATTATNGAGCTTTTGCATACGGCAACCCTGGTTCATGACGATGTAGTGGATAATTCTTCAATTAGAAGAGGAAATAAGTCGGTAAATAGTNTTTGGTCAAATGCNCATGGAGTCCTTATAGGTGACTATATTTATTCAAAAGCTTTTATATANATGGTTGANATCGGAAACCAANAAATACTTCAAGAGCTTTCTAACGCGACNAATGACATATCTCAGGGAGAATTAATTCAATTAGATGCTATNANTAATAAAGAAATAACATTGAATAAANTAAANAAAATAAGCTATTTTAAAACCGGAAGATTATTTGAAGCATCAGCTAAAACAGGAGCAATNCTAGCAGGNGCAANTAAAAAATATATTGAAAATATCAGCGAATGTGCAAAAAATATTGGAGTATTGTTTCAAATCAANGACGACCTTTTNGACTATTCANTGAACCTNAAAATCGGCAAACCTCAATTTCAAGATCTCAAAGAAGGTAAGATTACTTATCCATTTTTCTATGCATATAANAATGCAAATAATAAAGAAAAAAGAATTCTATTAGNNAGTCTTGGNANTAAAAAAGTANAAACTTTTGAGATATTAGAGCTTATAGAAAAGCTTGATGGNATTAATAAAACTGAAAAATTGGCAAAACAATTTNATAAAAATGCGATAATCTCTGCAAAGGCTATAGANAATATTGAAGTACAAAGAGAAATGATAGAATTAACAAATACTGCATTTAATAGAGAAAAATGACATTTACGCCACAAAACACTTATTCAAAGCATGATCTTATAGACTGTGCAAATGGAAATCTATTTACAAAAGATGGTGATGGAAGGCTCCCATCAGATGAAATGTTAATGTTTGATGAAATAACAAATATTGATGATTTTGGTGGAGCTTACGAGAAAGGAACTATTGATGCAAAATTAAAAATTAACCCAGATTTATGGTTTTTTAGATGTCATTTTAAAACAGATCCTGTTATGCCTGGCTGTCTTGGCCTAGATGCGATGTGGCAGCTTTTAGGTTTTTACTTATTATGGTCTGGGTTGCCTGGTATTGGAAGAGCTCTTGGCGCTGAAAATGTTAAATTCTTTGGGCAAGTTCTTCCTTCAGCTAAGGAAGTTAGGTACAAAATTGATATCAAAAGAGTTATCAATAGAGGTGCAATTGTGGGATTAGCAGATGGTGAGATGTTTGTGGATGATAGAAAAATTTATAGTGCTGATAAACTGAANGTAGGTTTATTCAAAGATCCGAGTAATTTCTGATGAAAAAAGTNGTGGTAACAGGTGTTGGAATTAAATCTTGTATNGGNCACTCATATAGTGACGTTCTAAATTCTCTTCAAAATGGATCTTCAGGAATTACATTTAATGANACATATTCTGAGATGGGTTTTAGAAGCTGTATCTCAGGCTCAATAGATATTGATTTATCTGAGNANATTGACAGAAAACTTCTAAGATTTATGGGTGAATCAGCAGGATATTCTTATCTAGCTACTAAGGATGCTTTAGAAATGGCTGGTATTGATGAAAAAGATCTTGATTCTCCAAAAATTGGAATCGTTGCTGGATCTGGGGGNTCTTCTACAAGAATTATGGTCGCAAANGGAGATATTGCCAGAGAAAAAGGTCCAAAAAGAATCGGTCCTTATGGAGTCACCAGAAGCATGTCTAGCTCGATATCTGCAATAATTTCAACTGCGTTTAAGCTTAAAGGTATTAACTATTCAATCTCATCTGCTTGTGCAACAAGTGCACATTGCATAGGTCATGCTGCTGAGCTCATAAAAAGTGGCCAACAAGATGTGGTAATTGCTGGTGGAAGTGATGACGAGCATTGGAGCTCTTCATGCCTATTTGATGCAATGGGAGCACTGTCATCTAATTTTAATTCTTCACCAGAAACTGCTTCTAGGCCTTACGATATAAATAGAGACGGATTTGTAATTTCTGGTGGCTCAGGAATGGTAATCCTCGAAGATGAAGAACATGCTAAAAAGCGAGGTGCGAATATCCTTGGAGTAATCTCAGGTTACTATGCTAATTCAGATGGATACGACATGGTTGCTCCATCAGGAGAAGGTGCTGCACGATGTATGAAAGGTGCTATGGATGCTGCTAAGTCTGATATAGATTACATAAATACTCATGGTACAAGCACGCCTGTAGGTGATATTGCAGAGTTAAATGCAATAAATGAAGTTTTTGGTTCAAAGTCTCCTGCTATTAGCTCAACCAAATCAATGACAGGTCATTCACTTGGTGCAACCGGAGCCCATGAGGCAATATATTCATTAATGATGCTTAATGAGGATTTTATTGCTCCAACAATAAATACAGACGAATTATGTGATGAAGCTAAAAACTTAGATATTGTTACTGAAACTAGAGACACTCAAATAAATACTGTTCTTAGTAATTCATTTGGTTTTGGTGGAACAAATGCAAGCCTGATTATAAGTAAATACTAATATAGTTTTAGTAAAGATTCTTTTGTATAGGGAATTAAATCTTCTAACCTTCCCTCTTTCATTTTAATTACCCATTCTGGATCAGCTATAAGAGCCCTTCCCACAGCAATTAATTCATANTTATCCTTTGTAATATCCTCTATTGCTTTATCAATACTGGTTGAATTTGCAGATGCCATCATATCAATGAAATCTGTGTCCAAACCAACACTACCCACTCCNATAGTTACAATGTTTGAAATCTTTTTTGTCCAATATGCCANGTTTTCATCAGAATCATTGAATTCACTTTCCCAAAATCTTCGCATACTAGAATGTAAATAATCTAATCCTGCTTTCACTGGTGGAAGAATTATTTTCTCAAGCTCTTCAGGTGAATTTGCAAGTTTTGCATTGAAGTCATGTTGCTTCCATTGAGAAAATCTTAGCCCAACTATGAAATCATCACTTACTCTAGACCTTACAGCTTCAACTATTTTTGTAACAAATTGCGATCTTTTTTCAATCGTACCTCCGTATTCATCTTCTCTTATGTTTGTACCTTCCCAAAAGAANTTATCAATTAAATATCCATGGGCTCCATGNATTTCAACACCATCAAAGCCTAATTCCTCACAAAATTGAGCATCAGAAGCATAAGCATCAATAGTCTCATTAATATCATCTAGTGACATCTCATGAGCAACTTTTTTTCCAGGCTTTACAAGACCAGACGCTGTATATCCTGGTACTTGAGGATCAGGTCCCATGCCTAATTTCCTAAAACCCCCGCAATGCCACAACTGAGCTATAACAGATCCATCTTTTTCTTTTATTGAGCTTACTACCCTCTTCCAACCATCTCGTGCTGCTTGTGAATCAAGTCTTGGTACATTCGGATAAGCGCTAGAGGCTTTGTGACTTACTTCAATACCCTCAGTTATTATCAGACCAACCTCTCCCTCAGCCCTTCTTTCATAATATTTGGCAACTTCTTCAGTTGGAATTCCATTAGGAGATTGATTTCTAGTCATTGGAGCCATGACTATTCTATTTCTTAAGTTAATATTTTTTAATTTATATGGTTCAAATAACATCTTTAATTCTCATCATCAAATCTTGATTTTCTCCATGGGAAAAAGGTAGGAAAATCCTCACTAATTTTATTAGTAAAATTTGGTTTTCTCTTTTCTAAAAATGACATAACTCCCTCTTTTGCATCATCAGATGCTCCCCTGGAATCTATAAGCTTACTTTCCATTACATGAGCATTTTCAGGATCGATATCTGACGAATAATTCCATAACATATGTCTTGTCATAGCAACTGAAACCTGTGCAGAGTTATCAGTACATTTTTTAGCTAGTTGAATAGCTGTCTCAATTAATTCTTCTTCGTCATCTACTAAATAGTTTACTAATCCGAATTCATGACCTTCTTCTGCACTAATTAGCTCGCCTGAGTAACATAATTCAAGAGATTTTGAAACGCCAACTAATTTTGGAAGAAACCAACTTGCGCATCCATCTGGAACAATACCTCTTCTTGCAAACACAAATCCGTATCTTGCTGATTTCTGCGCAACTCTTATATCAGCTGCAAGCTGCATNGTTGCTCCAACTCCAACAGCNTCACCATTGCATGCAGCTATAACAGGTTTTAAAGAATTATATATTCTAAGAGCCAGTATTCCTCCAGCATCTCTTCTAAAGTCAGATTCGAACTTACCTCTAGTATCAAAGCTTTTATCAAAAGTTTTTTCACCTGAAGATAAATCAGCNCCAGCNCAAAAGGCTCTTCCTGAGCCTGATATTATCAAAGACTTAAGACTATCATCTGCATCAACATAATCTATGGCATCAAGCATATCTTCGAACATCTGCATATTGAAAGCATTTAGTTTTTCAGGTCTATTTAATCTTAAAACTGCAATTGAATCTTGCTCATCAAGAGTAATTGTTTTGTAGTCTTTTAACAAAACTTTCTAAAAAGGAATGTCNTCANNTGATAGTCCANNTCCGCTATCATCTTCAGGAAAAGGAGTTTCCGATGAGNTATCTTGTTGAGAACCGGAATCATTTGAACTTCTTGATCCAAGCATTGTTAGCTGATTACCAAGAATTTCAGTTGTCCATCTATCTTTACCCTCTTTATCTTGCCATTTTCTTGTTTGAATTTTTCCTTCAACATAAACACTAGATCCTTTATCAAGATATCTTTCAGCTATTTCAGCTAAGTTTCCAAAAAATACAACTCTATGCCATTCAGTCTTATCTCTGTTTTCTCCACTTTCTTTATCTTTCCATGATTCTGTAGTCGCTATAGATAAATTAGCAACAGCTGTTTGAGTGGCTGTATATCTCATTTCAGGTTTCTGACCTAAATTACCAACTAAAATTACTTTATTTACTCCTCTGCTCATAATTACCTCTTATAATATGTTAGAAGTTTAACCTAATTTAATTTTTTCATCACGGAATTTTTATTTCATATGGATAGTATTTTTATCAAAGGCGCTAGGACGCATAATTTAAAAAACATAAGTCTTGAAATACCTAGAAATAAAATCATAGTAATCACAGGTTTGTCTGGATCTGGAAAATCTTCACTTGCTTTTGATACGCTTTATGCTGAAGGCCAAAGAAGATATGTAGAATCACTATCAACATATGCTCGCAGATTCCTCTCCATGATGGAGAAACCTGATGTAGATCAAATNGAAGGTCTATCACCTGCAATATCCATTGAACAGAAAGCGACTTCTCACAATCCTCGTTCTACTGTTGGAACGGTCACAGAAGTTTATGATTATTTGCGATTATTATTTTCAAGAATTGGAACTCCTGTTTGCCCAGATCACAATGAAGAACTTAGAGCAAAAACAGTATCTGAAATTTGTGATGAAATTCTTAAATTAAAAGATAATTCCAAAATAATGCTCATAGCTCCAGTCATTAGAGGTAAGAAAGGCGAACACTTGGCGGTATATGATAATCTTAGAAAAAGTGGTTATGTTCGTGTAAAGGTTAATGGGATCATATACCCAATAGAGGAATTTCCAGAACTAGAAAAAAATAAAAAACATGATATCTCAGCTGTTATTGATAGATTAGTGATTAAAAAAGATGGTGATATTAGATCAAGAATATCAGAATCCATAGAAACCTCTCTTCAATTGTCAGATGGCCTTATTGAAATTGAAAATATTGATAGTGGTGAAACAGTACTTTTTTCTTCAAATTTCTCTTGTTCGCAGTGTGGATATGCTGTTCCTGAGTTAGAGCCAAGAATGTTTTCATTTAATAATCCATATGGCGCATGCTCAAAATGTGATGGTTTGGGTGTGATTCAATTCTTTAATGAAAAGATGTTAATACAGGATGATGATGTATCTATCGCAAATGGAGCTATTAAGGGTTGGACAAGAAGGAATAGATTTTACTATTATCAATTAAGGTGTTTAAGTAATCATTTTGACTTCACACTGACCACAAAATGGAAAGATTATTCGCAGGAAATAAAAGACATTATTCTATGGGGTACTAAAGAAAAAATAGACTTTTCACATAGATTTAGAAGTGGAAGCAGGATCGTTAGAAAGCATCGTTTTGAAGGAATAATCCCAAGCACTGAAAGACGTTTCAAAGAGACAGATTCTGAATATATTAGAAATGAATTAGCAAAGTTAATGTCTGAAAGCTCATGCGATGAATGTGGGGGGTCAAGATTAAATATTCACTCTAGAAATGTCTTCATAAATAAGACCCCTATTCATGAGATAACAAGTATGAGAATTAATGATTCTTTAGAATTCATTAAAAGAATGAATCTAACAGGAGCCAAGAAAAAAATAGCTGAAAAAATTATTAAAGAAATTACTGATAGGCTTTCATTCCTTGAAGATGTTGGTTTAAATTACTTAACTCTTGATAGAAGTGCCGAAACTCTATCTGGGGGCGAAGCTCAGAGAATTAGACTTGCAAGTCAAATAGGTTCTGGATTAGTTGGAGTTACATATGTTCTTGACGAGCCGTCTATAGGATTACATCAAAGAGATAATACTAAGCTAATCAAAACGCTAAATAACTTAAAGNATCTTGGAAACACGGTAATAGTTGTTGAGCATGATGAAGAAGCTATNAGATCAGCCGATCATATTATAGATATTGGCCCGGGAGCAGGTAAGCATGGAGGAGAAATTTGTGCGCAAGGAGATATAAANACTATTTTACAAAACAAAAATTCTATAACTGCGAAATATCTATCTGGAAAAAGACAAATTAAAATTCCTAAGAAAAGAACAAAAATNAAGAATGAAAAAATTAAAATTNTTAATGCTNGTGAAAATAACCTCAAGNAAATATCTGTTGAAATCCCTGTTGGCTTATTTACCTGTATAACTGGCGTATCTGGCTCNGGNAAATCNTCATTAATTAATCAAACANTACTCCCAATAAGCTCCTTTATTCTAAATAAATCAAAGCTTTCCAAAGAAATAANATGCGAAAAAATTGAAGGTCTNGATNATCTTGATAAGGTCATAAGNATTGANCAATCTCCAATTGGGAGAACGCCGAGATCAAATCCAGCAACTTATACTGGATTATTTTCNCACATTCGTGATCTTTTATCACAAACTGTTGAAGCCAGATCAAGAGGATATAAGCCTGGTAGATTTAGTTTTAACGTTAAAGGTGGAAGATGCGAAGCATGCCAGGGAGATGGAATGATAAAAGTAGAAATGCATTTCCTGGCTGATGTATATGTTAAATGTGATGTATGTGATGGAAAAAGATATAACGAACAGACATTAGAAGTAAAATTCAAAGACAAGAACATAAACGATATATTGAATATGACTGTAGAGGAAGCATTAGAATTTTTTGATGCTCATCCTTCAATTAAGAAGAAGCTTGTAACCTTAAGTGATGTTGGCCTTGGTTACATAACCTTAGGGCAATCTGCTTTAACTTTATCCGGTGGAGAAGCTCAGAGGATTAAACTTGCAAAAGAATTNTCCAAAAGAAGTACTGGAAAAACATTGTTTGTATTNGATGAGCCCACNACNGGATTACATTTTGCAGATATTGAGTTNCTNTTAGGGGTNTTAAATAGACTNAAAGATCAAGGAAATACNGTTGTTGTTATTGAACATAATCTTGATGTTGTAAAGACAGCTGATTGGATTATAGATTTAGGTCCTGAGGGAGGAAGCGACGGAGGCCAAATCGTTGCTGAGGGAACTCCAGAGGATGTTGCTAAAGTTAAAAAATCCTTTACTGGAAACTTCTTAAAACCTATATTGTCTTANGCGGCAGACTCTTCTTCTGGAGTGCTTCCTTCTATAGAATCAGCATCAAGATTTCTATCNACCANTTCNATATAAGCCATGTCTGCNTTATCGCCAGGTCTAAATCCNGCTTTAATTATTCTTGTATANCCGCCTTTACGATCTTTTGCGTTTACTGATACTTCTGTAAAAAGTTTTGCTACTGCGCTATCAGACCTTAGTTTATTAAAAACATGTCTTCTGTTAGCAACAGTGTCATCCTTTGCNATCGTAATTAGAGGCTCAATAAANCCTCTCAACTCCTTAGCTTTTGGGAGAGTAGTCTTAATAATGTCTTGCTCAATTAAAGCAATAGCAAGATTTTTAAATAATGCTTTTCTGTGAGCAGAATTTCTATTAAGTTTTCTTCCTGATTTTCTATGTCTCATTTTTTATCCTACTGGCGGCCAGTTTTCTACATTCATCCCCAATGAAAGTTCTTTAGAAGCTAAAACATCTTTGATTTCATTAAGTGATTTTTTACCTAGATTTGGTGTTTTTAACAAATCAAATTCTGATCTGTGTATTAAGTCACCAATTAAAAATATACTTTCTGCTTTTAAACAATTTGTAGACCTTACTGTTAATTCAAGTTCTTCAATTGATCTGAGAAGTATAGGATCAAAGTCATTCTGATCTTTCTTAGCTTCTTGTTCAGCAATTGCATCTAAATCAACAAAAGCACTTAGTTGTTGCTGAAGAATTGTAGCTGAGTGCTCAATAGCCATTTTTGGATCAAGCGTCCCGTCAGTTTCCAATTCAATAATTAGCTTGTCAAGGTCAGTTCTTTTTCCTGATCTTGCGTTATCTACAGTATAGGAAACTCTCCTAACAGGGCTATATGATGCATCAACTTTAAGCGCCCCAACTATTCTATCCTCATCATCTCTAAGGTCAGCTGGCTCATATCCTCTTCCATTCCTTACTGTAAGAATCATTTTGAGGTTAACTTTGTCAACAATCGTTGCAACATGGAAATCTTGATTAACGAGCTCAACATTACCTGGAACTTCAAATGAAGATGCAAGCACATCACATGGACCTGTTACATCTAAAGTTACTTCAGCTGTGTCGCCTTCAATTAGATTTATTGGCATCTCTTTTATGTTTAATAAAATGTCGATTACATCCTCTCTAATACCCTCTATTGTGCTGTATTCATGTGAAATGCCTTCAATTGATACATCCGTTACAGCTGCACCTGGCATTGATGATAAAAGAATCCTTCTTAGAGCATTACCAAGTGTGTGTCCAAAACCTCTTTCCAACGGCTCTAAAGTTACTTTAGATAAAGTTGGTGAGACATCATCAACCTGTATTTCNGTTGGTACTAGTAGATCTATTACTGATGTTTGCATAATTTTCTCCGCCTTTATTTTATTTTGAGTAAAGCTCAACAATAAGATTTTCGTTAATTTCTGTGCTTAAATCAGTCCTATCTGGAACAGACTTAAATACCCCTTTAAAGTTATTTTCATCAACTTCTAACCAGTCACATTCTTCTCTAGTTGCAGCTATTTTAAGNGCAGCTGNAATNCTTAAATGNCCTTTNTTTGATTCCCTCACCTGTATCTCGTCACCTGGCTGCACCTGATANGATGGTATATTTACAACCTTCCCGTTAACCATAAACGCCTTGTGAGACACCATTTGTCTTGCTTCAGCTCTCGTCGAACCAAATCCCATCCTGTAAACAACATTATCAAGTCTCTTCTCAAGCAAAGAGAGAAGATTCTCACCGGTATTTCCNTTNGAAGCTGCTGCTTTCTTGTAGTAATTTCTNAACTGTTTTTCAAGAACGCCATAGATTCTTCTAACTTTTTGTTTTTCTCTTAATTGGAGCCCATAATCAGAAAGTCTTCCTCTTCTTGCTCCATGAACACCTGGTTGTGTATCCATNTTGCATTTAGATTCAATAGCCCTTACTCCACTTTTAAGGAATAGGTCTGTACCCTCTCTTCTTGATAATCTTAGCGATGGTCCTCTATATCTAGCCATTTAATTCTCCGTTAAACTCTTCTTTTCTTAGATGGTCTGCACCCATTATGAGGAAGAGGTGTAACATCTGTAATACTTTTAATTTTTAGCCCACATGCGTTAAGAGATCTTATTGCAGATTCTCTTCCCCCACCAGGTCCTTTTACTTTTACATCCAAGTTAATCATTCCAAACTCTTTCGCTGCATTTCCAGCTTTATCAGCTGCTATCTGAGCTGCAAATGGTGTGCTTTTTCTTGAACCCTTAAAACCACTTCCACCAGATGTTGCCCAGCAGATTGTGTTACCTTGTTTATCAGTAATTGTCACAATTGTATTATTAAAAGACGAATGTATATGAGCTACTCCATCAGTAACAATTTTTTTATTTTTTTTACCTTTGACTGCCATATTTATCCTCTCATTGGTTTTTTAGCGCCCTTTCTTGTTCTTGCATTATTTTTAGTATTCTGCCCTCTAGTAGGGAGTTTTCTTCTGTGTCTTATACCTCTATAACTGGCCAAGTCCTGAAGCCTTTTTATATTTGTGCTTATATTCCTTCTTAAGTCACCTTCAACAACATATGAAGATAGTGCTGACCTAATACTTTCAATTTCCTCTTCGGACAAGTCAGAAATTTTTCTTGTATAGTCAATCTTAAGATCTATACAAATATTTTGAGCCGTTTTTCTTCCAATACCAAAAATATGTGTCAATGAAATCTCAACATGTTTATTTTCCGGTATGTTTACACCTGCTATTCTAGCCATAAATTAACCTTGCCTCTGTTTATGTTTTTGATCTGTTTTGCAAATAACATACAAAACTCCCTTTCTTCTAACAATTTTGCAGTTTCTACAAATCTTTTTAACTGATGCTTTGACTTTCATATTACCTTCTATAATTTTTTATATTTGCCTTTTTCATTAAAGATGCATATTGAGATGACATCATGTGCGACTGTACTTGAGCCATAAAATCCATAAGAACAACAACTATAATTAAAACCGAAGTTCCTCCAACAGAAATAGTTGGCGAAATACCTGCAAAATTAATAAGCGCAAGAGGTAACAAACAAATTAATGTTAAATAGATAGCCCCAAAAACTGTTAACCTTGCTAAAACTGAATCTATATAATTTGCAGTTTGTTCACCAGGTCTAATTCCAGCAATATATGCTCCTGATCTCTTTAAATTATCTGAAACGTCTTTTGTATTAAATGTAAGAGCTAGCCAGATAAAGCAAAAGCTAATTATCAAGCCAGCAAAAACAAGAATGTAAAGTGGCTGTCCAGGATTTAATGCCAAAGAAAAACTTTGAAGAAAACTTAATGACTCATTTCCACCGAACCATGTTGAAAGAGAAGCAGGGAATAAAAGAAATGTGCTTGCAAAAATAGCAGGAATAACTCCAGCCATGTTAACTTTGAATGGCAAATGACTAGTTTGTGCTTGCATCATTCTTCTGCCTTGTTGTCTTTGAGCATAATTGACAGTTATTCTTCTTTGTCCTCTTTCGATAAAGACTACAACAGCAATAACAGCCATTGATAGAAGACCAATACCAATTAATAACAATATACTAAGGTCTCCTTGTCTTGATTGCTCTAAAGCTTGTCCAATTGCTCCAGGAATGCCAGTAAGAATACTTGTTGCAATTATTATTGAGATACCATTTCCAATACCCCTCTCTGACACTTGCTCTCCAAGCCACATCAAAAACATAGTTCCAGCTACAACTGAAAACACTGCTGAAACAAAGAATGATGGNCCAGGAACATATGCAAGACCACTTGCNGANANAGTAACNGCTANTGCAGATGCCTGAATNAATGCAAGAACCGCAGTTCCATATCTAGTATATTGAGTTATGGTGTTTCTGCCTGCCTGACCATCTTTTTTTAGTTCTTGAAGATAAGGGATTGAATTTGAAAATAGCTGCATGATAATCGCTGAAGAGATATATGGAACAACATTCAGAGCAAATATACTCATTCTCTCTAAGGCACCACCAGAGAATAAATTAAACATTTCTATTATCGTTCCCTGATTTTGCTCAAAAAGAGCAGCTAGCCTATCAGGATCGATGCCTGGAATCGGTATATGAGTTCCAATTCTATATACAAGAATAGCAATAAAAACGAATCTTAATCGTTTCCATAAATCACTCATGCTACTTCCTTGATCAGCCATTATTTATCAGAGCCCTCTTCCTTATTTTTTGGTTTTGCTTCTTGCGTTTCAATAATACTGCCTCCAGCTTTCTCGATTGAAGCTCTAGCGCCTTTTGAAACCGCGAGGCCTTCTACTTTTACTTTTGTTTCAATTTGTGTATCGCCAAATATTTTTACTTTGGTAATGGACTTGCTAATAATTTTCTTTTCTTTAAGTGTTGTCAAGTTGACTACTTCCATTCCGTCAATATTTTTTACATTTACTTCTTTAAGAGAATTATTCACTCTAGAAGAAAAACCAAATTTAGGTAATCTCATCTGAAGTGGCATTTGACCGCCTTCAAATCCAAGTCTAACGTTTCCACCAGATCTTGATTTTTGACCTTTATGGCCTCTACCGGCAGTTTTACCAGTTCCCGACCCAATACCTCTACCGACTCTTTTTCTATTTTGCGATGTTCCAGCATTGCTTAAGGTATTAAGATTCATTTTATTTGTTACTTCTTCACTCATTATTAGTTCTCGATAATTTCAACCATATCTGAAATTTTATTTATCATTCCTCTATTGCTAGGTGTATCAACAACTGTGACCACTTGATTAAGCTTTTTAAATCCTAAGCCTTTGATGCATAGCTTATGATTTTTCATGCGACCAATTCCGCTTTTAACCAATTTAATAGTTATATTTTGATTTTCACTCATGATATCTCTTCTGCTTTTTTACCTCTTCTTGCTGCAACTGTTTCAGGAGACTCCATTGCGCTCAATGCATTAATAGTTGCTCTAACAACATTGACAGGATTTGTCGAACCATAGCATTTAGCTAAAACATTCTGGACTCCAGCTAACTCAAGTACAGCTCTCATAGCACCACCAGCAATGATTCCAGTACCTTCGGAAGCAGGCTGCATGTATACATTTGCAGACCCATGTTTTGCCTTTATTGGATACCATAAAGTTGTATTATTTAGCTCTACTTCAACCATACTTCTTCTAGCATTCTCCATAGCTTTTTGAATTGCAATTGGAACTTCTTTTGCTTTACCTCTTCCAAAACCAACTCTACCATTACCATCACCTACAACAGTGAGAGCAGTAAAACCAAAAATTCTTCCGCCTTTTACAACCTTAGCAACTCTATTGACTTGAACTAATTTTTCTTCAAGCGCGTCAACCTGTTGATTGGTCATTGTGTTAACTTCTTTCATAAACTTAAAACTCCAGTCCCGCATCCCTTGCTGAATCTGCAAGAGCTTTTATGCGTCCATGATATTTATATCCTGATCTATCAAATACTACTTTTTTAATTCCACTTTCAAGCGCACGTTCCGCGACCTTTTTTCCTACAGCCTTTACACCTTTCATATTATTAGATTCACTTTTAAACTCTTTTTCAGCTGTTGATGCTGAAACTATTACAGTAGAACCTAAGCTATCAAATATTTGGGCATAAAAATGTTTTGAAGACCTATAAACAGATAGTCTTGGTGAATCTTGTTCTCTCATATGAATTCTAGATTTTTTAGCTCTTCTTATTCTAGATATATTTTTAACGCTCATGCTTATGCTCCTGCTGCAGCTTTCTTGGCTTCTTTACGTTTAATTTGTTCATCAGAATATTTCACACCTTTTCCCTTGTATGGTTCAGGCGGTCTAAAAGCTCTAATTTCAGCTGCGGCTTGACCTAATATCTGTTTATCATGACTTTTTAAAACAATCTCTGTTTGAGAAGGGGTTTCAACGTCAACTTCTTGGGGTAATTGATATTTTACTGGATGGGAGAATCCTAGCGTAAGCTCAAGCAACTTACCTGAAGCCTTTGCCCTATAACCAACACCAACTAACTCTAGTTTCTTTTCAAAACCCTCTGAAACTCCAATAATCATATTATTAACTAATGATCTTGTTGTTCCAGCTAATGCAACAGATTGTTGATTTGTTTCATCATATTCAACATTAATAGTTTCTTCGTTCATATTTAAAGAAACTGATTCAGGTAATACAAATTCAAGTTCCCCTTTGGGTCCTTTGGTCTTGACTAGACCATTATCAACATTAATATCAANTCCCTTGAGAATTTGAATAGGACTTTTTGCGACTCTAGACATTAAAATACCTCACACAAAATTTCACCGCCAACATTCTTGGCCCTAGCATCTTTATCAGTCATTAAACCTTGATTTGTTGACAGTATGTATGATCCCAAACCACCTTTAACAGAATCTAAATCAGATGAACCAGAGTATTTTCTTAAACTAGGTTTACTTATTCTTTTAAGCTCTTTGATCACAGGTTCTGAGTCATGGTATTTGAGCTCTACTTCAATCATTGGCTTTTTGTCAGCATCAGTTTTGTTACAAGACTTTAAATAGCCTTCAGAAACCAGAACATTAACTAGGTCATGTTTAAGCTTTGAGTAAGGTATTGCAACATGAGTTTTACCCCGCATAAGCCCGTTACGTATTCTTGTAAGACAATCTGAAATAGGATCTTGAAAACTCATAATATTACCAACTTGATTTAACTAAACCAGGAATGTCTCCTCTCATAGCAGCTTCTCTTAATTTAATTCGGCTTAACCCAAATTTCCTGTACACTGCATGAGGTCTTCCTGTAACCTGACATCTTCTTACTACCCTNGAAGGACTNGCATTNCGAGGTAGTTTTTGAAATTTAATTCTTGCTTCATATCTTTCTTCANAAGATAAACTNTGATCGTTCATTTGATTTTTTAACATAGCTCTCTTTTCAGCAAANTTTGCTACTGTCTTTATTCTTTTGACTTCTCTAGCGATCATTGATTTTTTTGCCATAATTAAATATACCTATTGTTTAAATGGAAAATTAAAAGCCTTTAAAAGTGCTTTTGCATGTTCAGTATTTTGGGTTGATGTATTAATGCATACATCCATTCCCCTTATGTTATCTATATTGTCATAATTTATTTCTGGGAAAATTATCTGTTCTTTTATTCCAAAATTATAGTTTCCTTGTTGATCAAATGACTTCGGATTTAAACCCCTGAAGTCTCTTTCTCTAGGGATNGCGATTTTGATGAGTCTTTCCATAAAATCATACATTCTGTTGCCTCGAAGAGTCACNTTACATCCAAGTGGCCAGCCCTCTCTAATTTTGAAGCTAGCTACTGACTGTCGAGCCTTTGTAACAATAGGCTTTTGACCAGCGATTACAGTTAAATTCTGTAAGGCAGATTCTAGATGCTTTTTATCATTGGCAGCTTCTCCAACGCCCATATTAATAACTACTTTCGTCAACTTAGGCACAGCCATGATGTTATTAATACCAAGCTCTTGTTGTAAAGCTGGTCTCAACTCTTGCATGTACTTTTCTTTTAAATTAGCCATTTATTTAATCTCTACTCCATCTGATTTATATAATCTAATCTTCTTACCATCCTTATCAGTTGAATATTTAATTTTATCTTTCGATTTATTCTTTGGATTCCATATTGCTAGATTTGAAAGCGCTATAGCAGCCTCTTGTTCAACAACTCCTCCTGTAATCCCCATTTCAGGATTAGGTCTTGTATGCTTTTTGACAATATTAATTCCAGTAACAATACCTTTATTTTTGCTCTTTAAGATTTCTCTCAATGTACCTTTTTTACCAATATCTTTTCCAGCAATGACAATCACTTCATCGCCGGTTCTTAGTTTTGTTGGTATTGCTTGATTATTCATTTTTTTATAAAACCTCAGGCGCTAATGACAAAATTTTCATGTGCTTACCGTCTCTTAGTTCTCTTGTCACAGGGCCAAATACTCTTGTTCCAATAGGTGCTTTTTGAGCATTAACTAATACAGCTGCATTTTCATCAAATTTAATTAGTGAGCCATCTCTTCTTCTAACTCCTTTTTTGGTTCTGACTATTAATGCATCCACTACCTGGCCTTTCTTAACTTTGCCAGTAGGTATTGCTTCTCTAACAGCGACTTTAATAATGTCTCCAATATTTGCATAACGTCTCTTTGAACCGCCAAGAACTTTAATGCACATGACGCTTCTTGCCCCGCTGTTATCGGCTATTTTTAATAATGATTGCATTTGAATCATTATGCTTTCTCCTTAACTTCATCTTCTTGAGCTTGGTCACTTACTAATACCCATGTTTTACTTTTAGATATAGGTCTACATTCTTTAACTGAAACAATGTCACCTATAGAGGCTGAATTATCTTCATCATGAGCATGAACTTTTGTAGCTCTCTTTATAACTTTTCCATATAAAGGATGCTTAACTTTTCTTTCAACTTTAACTGTAATGGTTTTATCAGCTTTATNGCTAGTAACAACACCAGTCAATACTCTTGGGTTGGTTGTTTCCATTATTTATCACCCTTTAGTTTAATTTCATTCATGATTGTTTTTATCTGAGCAATTTTTTTTCTAACTTTCATTAATTCGCTTGTCTCATTAAGTTGTCCTGTTTTATGCTTAATTCTAAGTCCAAATTGTGACTCACGGGCAGTAAGAAGCTCAGCATCAAGTTGTTGCATATTCTTTTTTCTTAAATCTGCTAAATCATTACTCATCTTATAAATCCTTTTTCACGAAGTGAGTCTTTATTGGCAATTTTGCAGAAGCTAATCTAAACGCTTCTCTTGCTAGCTCTTCTTCAACNCCTGCCATTTCAAACATAATTTTTCCAGGCTGAACAAGTGCAACCCAATACTCAACGTTACCCTTACCTTTACCCATCCTTACTTCTAGAGGTTTCTTTGTAATAGGTTTATCAGGAAAAATTCTAATCCAAATATTACCGCCTCTTTTGATATACCTCGTCATAGCTCGTCTTGCAGCTTCAATTTGTCTAGCTGTAATTCTTCCTCTATCAGAAGCAACAAGACCAAATCTTCCAAATGCAATAGTATTACCATTTTGTGCAAGACCTCTGTTACGGCCTTTATGCATTTTNCTAAATTTTGTTTGCTTNGGNTGTAACATTTTTCTTANNTNACTCCNTGTCNGTTTTTATATGGATCTTCNGTNATTTCNCCTTTANANACCCANACTTTNACNCCNATNATTCCNTATGTNGTAAGNGCTTCNGCNGTNCCATAATCTATATCTGCTCTTAANGTNTGNANTGGNACNCTNCCNTCNCTNTACCACTCNGTCCTTGCGATTTCTGCACCATTTAATCTTCCAGAGACCTCAATTCGAACACCTTTTGCACTTTGTCTTAAAGCACTTTGAACTGTTCTTTTCATAGCCCTTCTAAACATAACTCTTTTTTCAAGTTGTTGAGCAACACCTTCGGCAAGTATTTTTGCATCTAAGTCAGGCTTTCTTACTTCTTTGATGTTGATTTGTGTTGGACCTTTTACAATCTTTTCTACTGATTTTTTTAAGTTCTCTATTTCTTCGCCTCGTTTACCAATAATGATGCCTGGTCTTGCGGTGTGGATATTTACAACAAAACTATCAGCAGATCTCTCTAACTCAACCTTACTAATGGAAGAATTCTTAAGTTTCTTAGACAGATGCTCTCTAACTTTTAAATCTTGAATTAAATTTTTTGAAAAATCTTTTCCTTTTGCATACCAATTAGCGCTTTGCTTCTTAGAAATTCCTAATCTAAAACCGTGTGGGTTAACTTTTTGTCCCATTATTTACCCTCCTCAGTCAGAATGATTTCAATATGGCATGTTGGTTTAATTATTCTGTCAGCTCTACCCCTAGCTCGAGGCTTCATTCTTTTGAGCCTCATACCTTGATTAACAATAATTGAAGATACTGAAAGCTTATCAATATCTGCATTATTATTATTTTCAGCATTTGCAATGGCTGACTCTAATAACTTCTTAATAACAGCTGACCCTTTTTGCTTATTAAAAACTAAAAAGTCCATAGCTTCATCAACTGATTTACCTCTAATCTGATCAGCTACAAGAGCAGCTTTTTGAGGTGAAAGTCTTGTGCCTTTTAAGTATGCTCTTGTTTCCATTATTTAGCCTTCCTATCACCTGAGTGCATCTTAAAAGTTCTGGTCATTGCAAATTCACCAAGCTTATGACCTACCATATCTTCGTTTATGAATACTGGAATATGCTGTCTTCCGTTATGGACAGAGATTGTAAGCCCAACCATAGATGGGATTATCATTGATCTTCTAGACCAAGTCTTAATAGGTTTCTTATCATTGTTTGCTATAGCAGCATCAACTTTTTTAGATAAAGAAATATCAACGAAAGGTCCTTTTTTTAATGATCTTGGCATCTTATTTCTTACCTCTTCTTCTAATAATTAGATCGTCCGTTCTTTGATTTTTTCTAGTCTTATAACCTTTTGTAGGTTTGCCCCATGG
>PAJW01000027.1 GCA_002710265.1 Gammaproteobacteria bacterium
ATCTTTTAGAATCTCAAGATGAGTAAATACATCAGGTATTTCTTTAGTTTCTGTTATTAGCTCAAGTAGATTGTTAATTGAAATTTGTAATCCCGCCAAAGCTTTTATTAAGTCAACTCTATTTAAGGTAAAGATATCGCTCCACATTTCAGAATTTGAACCACTTAATCTTAAAAACTCTTTCAATCCTCCACCAGCATTGTCTTCAACATTTGATGAAGATAATCTAATTGAATCAATTAGTGCATAAGAAACTAAATGGGGTAAATGACTTGTCATAGCAAAGATTAGATCATGATCGTTTACTGTCATGACACTAGTTCTCATTTGCATTGCACTTTCCCAAAAATCTATTAAGCGTTTAAGATGCTCAGCTTTCGCTTTAAAGGGATCACAAATCACATTTTTTTTATCAATATACAATTCACTGTCTGCAGCAGACAATCCAGACCTGTCTGAACCTGCAATCGGATGTGAGAGAATGATATTATCGACGTCCCTCATCATTAAGTGATTTTTTACACTTGAAGTATCAGTAATCGTTATAGATGTATTCCAAAGCTGATGTATATTATTAAAAACCTCTTGGGTTTGTCTCGGAGGTACACAAACGATTACTAGGTCAATCTTATCTGCGAGATTCTCATTATTTATTTCTTCAAGGCTTTTAAAACTTTCATCGATATAATTTTCTTTTTTTGCCAGTTCAACAACTGAATCATCAGAGTCGCATCCAAAAACCTTTATACCTTTTGATCTTGATGCAAGCGCTATGGATGCACCTATCATTCCTAAGCCAATTATTAGAATGCTTTCAACATTTTTTTTCATACATACTCTGGATAAGAGCCAAAATTTCTTACGATAGCACCAGTATCAATAATTTCATTTAAAGCTAGTGATAATTTTTTATCGCTTATGTGGCCTTCACAATCAATAAAGAAATCATGTGACTTTATATTTCCTCTTGATGGCCTTGTTTCAATTTTGCTTAAATTTATCTTTCTTTTGTCAAATGGTTTTAGAACTCCCATTAATGAACCTGGTTTATTAGGTGTTTGTATTAAGAAAGATGTCTTATCCTTTCCAGTTCTTTCAATAGAATGCTTTCCTATTACTAAGAATCTTGTTTTATTCTCAGAAAAATCTTGGATATTTTTCTTTACTAACTTCAATTTATATTTTTCTATTGCTAATGAATTTACTATACAAAGTATATTTTTATTTTCTTTGGCATATTTTGCTGCAACTGCTGAACTTGGCATTTCTAATCTTTTAATATTACCAATATTTCTCTCAATCCATTTTGAACATTGACCAAGAGCCTGAGGATGCGAAGCAATGGCAAATGCATCTTTTATATCAAATTTATTTCCTGCAGCGAGCTGATGATCAATATCAAGATAGATTTCACCAATAATATTTATGTCTTCACTGTCAGCTAGGCAATTCAAAGTGGTGTTAATAACTCCCTCAGAGGAGTTCTCTACTGGCACTACACCAATATTAACTTCATCATGCATTAGTTGAAAAAAAACATCATCAATTGTTCTAGATGGTATTTTAACCACTTGAGAACCAAACTGATTATGCACAGCTGCTTCAGAATGAGTGCCCTCAGGACCAAGGTAAGCTATTTTAAGTATTTCTTCTAAAGATAAGCACCCTGAAATAAGCTCTTTGTAAATAGCTCTTATTTTGCTATCTGGTAAAAGTCCATCGATGTTNGATTTAATAATACTTCTTAGTATCTTTGATTCTCTATCAGGTTTATAGAATGAAGAACTTGGGCTTACTTTTGATTTTAATTCTCCAATAGAAACTGCATGAGANGCTCTCTNTTGNATTAANTNAAGAATTTTTTGATCTATTTGATCAATTTTATCTCTATANCTTTTTAANTCTTTCTTTGGCATATTCTTAACCGTGCTNAGNTTCAAATTCTTTCATAAATTGAACNAANTGCTCCACTCCCTCCAGCGGCATAGCATTATATATGCTTGCTCGCATTCCTCCAACAAGAGCATGTCCTTTNAAATTAAGTAAATTTTTAGATTTAGATTCCTTGAGAAANGTTTCATTAAGCTGCTCATTAGCTAAATTAAAAGTAACATTCATTANAGATCTTTGGTTTTTATTAATCTTATTTAAATAAAAATCAGAAGAATCCAGAAATTCGTACAAAACTTCAGCCTTTTTTCTATTTAATTTTTGAAAATGCTCTAAACCGCCAGACCTTTTNATCCACTTAAAAACTTTCCCCGCCACATACCATGAAAATATTGGAGGTGTATTTAGCATCGAGTCAGCCTTCGAATGTTCAGCATATTGAANAATTTTTGGAAGATCCTTATTAGCCTGATTCATAAAGTCTTTTGAAATAATCACAACGGCCAATCCAGCTGGTCCAATATTTTTTTGGGCACCGGCATAAATCAAAGAATAATTATTTACATCAAGTGGTTCGCTTAAAATAACTGAAGTCATATCTGCAACAATATGTTTATCAAATTTTGGTGCTTCATGCATTGCTATTCCTTGCATTGTTTCATTTGGACAAAAATGAACATATGCTGAATCATTTGAAAATTTCCATTCTTCGCATTGTGGAAAGTTAGAAAAATTTGAACCTTCTGATGATGCAATTACATTAACATTAATTAATTTTTCTGCTTCAACTGCTGCTTTTTTTGACCAAGTACCTGAAACTACATAATCAGCATTACCTTTTATATTTTTGAAATTTAGTGGAATCATAGAAAACTGATGAGTTGCACCTCCTTGAAGAAAAAGAACCTCATGACTTTCAGGAATATCAAGAATTTCTATTAAGTCTTGTTTAGATTCAAAGGCAAGCTCTGAATACAAGTCTGTGCGATGACTAACTTCAATGATTGAAGTTCCAGAATCCTTGAATTCGAGTAGTTCATTTTTTACTTCTTGTATTACTTCTTCGGGAATTGCTGCAGGACCAGCAGAAAAATTCCATCCCCTCATGCTATTCTTCTTGATCTTCCTCTTCTGGAATTGTCACACATTCAATAAGTTTCTCACCATCTTTTGGTGTTATTATTTTAACTCCTTGAGTATTTCTGCTAAGGGTTGGGACTTGAGAAACATTAGTTCTTATCATTGTTCCTTTATCACTAATCAACATAATTCCATCTTCTTCATTAACTAATGTAGCTGCCACCATCATGCCATTTCTTTCACTTGTCTTAATAGAAATAACTCCCTGACCTCCTCTATTATGAGTTGGGAAATCATCTAAATTAGTTTTTTTGCCATATCCATTTTCAGATACGCATAAAACCGTTTTTTCCGGATCGGCAACATTCAAAGATATTAACTTTTGATTTTTTTTAAGCTTAATGCCTTTTACACCTCTTGCGGTCCTTCCCATTGGTCTAACTTTTTCTTCATTAAATCTAATAAGCTTGCCTGCTGATGAGGCAAGTAAGATTTCTTTCTTGCCATCCGTAATAGCTGTGCCAACTAATCTGTCATCATCGTCAAGATTGATTGCTTTTATTCCTGATTTCCATTTTCTTGCAAAAAGACTTAAGTTTGTTTTTTTCGTAATGCCTTTTTTTGTAGCCATAAAAATAAATTTGTCATCAGAGAACTCTTCAACAGGCAATATTTCACTTACTCTTTCGTCATCATCTAGATTGAGCATATTTACGAGAGGCCTTCCTTTGGATGTTCTAGAGGCAACAGGTATTTCATAAACTTTTAACCAAAAAACTTTACCTTTCGTCGTAAAACATAGTATTTGAACATGGCTACTGAGAACATATAAATTTTGTATAAGATCCTCTTCCTTTACAGATGCTGCAGCTTTACCTTGCCCGCCTCGTCTTTGTTCACGATATTCATCTAGCGGTTGAGTTTTAGCGTATCCACTTCTGGAAACTGTTAACACTCTTGTTTCTTCAGGAATCAAGTCCTCATTTGTAATTCCTCTTCTTGTATCGTTAATAAGAGTTCTTCTTTCATCACCAAAGGCTTCTTTTATTTCTTCAAGCTCAGATATCATCAAATCTTGAAGAGTTTTCTTATCATCTAGAATTTTTTGTAAAGCTAATACTTTTTCTACGATTTCAGAAAATTCCTTGCTTAAATTTTCCTGTTCAAGGCCAGTTAAGCGTCCTAAACGAAGTTCTAAAATTGCTTTAGCTTGATCGGTAGAAAGTTTATATTTTTTTCCTTTTAATCCTAGATCTTTGCTAAGACCTTTTGGCTTACAAGTATCATTGCCTACTTTTTTTAGAATTGCCTCTACTGGTCCAGACTTCCATGTCTTTTTACAGAGAGATTCTGCAGCTTTCTTAGGGTCCTTTGATTTTTTTATAATAGTTATGATTTCATCAATATTTGCAATTGCTACCATCAAACCTTCAACAACATGACCTCTATCTTTTGCTTTCTTTAGGTCATATTTAGTTCTTTTAACAATTACATCTTTTCTATGTTTTACAAATGCTTGAAGCATTTCTTTTAAATTTACTTCTTTTGGTTGACCCTCTGACAGAACAGTAAAATTAATTCCAAAAGACTGTTCTAATTGTGTTTGTGCNAACAAATTATTTTCAAGAACATCTACAGAGTCTCCTTTTCTAACCTCTATTACTACTCTTAGGCCATCCTTATCTGACTCATCTCTAATTTCCGTGATACCTTCTATTTTTTTCTCTTTGACTAGCTCAGCGATTTTTTCAAGCATTCTTGCTTTATTAACCATAAAAGGAATCTCATTAATAATTAAAGATTGTTTTCCTGACTTGTCTTCTTCCACAGAAGTATTAGATCTGATATGAATTATTCCTCTTCCAGTTTTATATGCTTCATATATACCAGCCTTTCCATCAATTGTTCCACCAGTTGGAAAGTCAGGACCAGAAATATCTTTTATGAGCTCATCAATTGAAATTTTTGGGTTGTTTATAAGATTTATGCATCCACTCAAAACCTCATTAATGTTATGCGGTGGAATATTTGTAGCCATACCAACAGCTATACCTGAAGANCCATTAACTAGNAGATTAGGAATCTTTGTAGGTAATACGTCCGGAATATGTTCACTACCATCATAGTTAGGTGAATAAGAAACTGTTTCTTTCTCAATATCGCCAAGCATTTGATCAGTGATTTTGGCCATTCTTACTTCTGTATATCTCATTGCAGCAGGNGGATCTCCATCGATTGATCCAAAGTTTCCTTGACCCTCAACAATTGGGTATCTCATAGAGAAATCTTGAGCCATCCTNACCATTGCATCATAAACAGCAGAATCACCATGAGGATGGTATTTNCCAATTACATCACCTACAACTCTCGCAGATTTTTTATATGGTTTGTTATATGAATTTTTNAGNTCATACATAGCATAAAGTATCCTTCTATGTACTGGTTTTAGACCATCTCTTATGTCTGGAAGAGCTCTTCCGTGGATTACGCTAAGTGCATAACTTAAATATGATTGTTTGAGCTCATCTTCAATATTTACAGATATTATTTCTTTTGCAAAATCACTCATATTTACCCTAATTTTGGTGTTGAATTATGTACGAAATATCTTCCTTATTTAAGGTTATATTTTAGCATATTTAGGGCAAAAATTACTCTTTAAATTCAGATACTAGACCGCCAATTGAGTCCTTAGCATCTCCAAAAAGCATTCTTGTATTTTCTTTGAAGAAAAGTGGATTTTGNACCCCTGCAAANCCTGCAGACATTGATCTTTTTAGAACAAAAACTGTACGTGCATTNTGAACTTCTATAATAGGCATTCCATATATTGGGCTTCCAGGTTCCTCNGTTGCTGATGGGTTAACAACATCATTAGCGCCTATAACAATTGCAACATCTACGGTATCCATAGATGGATTGACATCATCTGGCTCAACCAAAACATCATATGGGACATTTGCTTCTGCTAGTAATACATTCATATGTCCTGGCATTCGTCCCGCAACTGGNTGAATGCCATATTTAACNTCAGTTCCATTTTCTTCNAGNAGCTCGCCNAGCTCTCTAACAACNTGNTGAGCTTGNGCAACNGCCATTCCATACCCTGGAATAACTAATACTGAGCTAGCATTTTCGAGTATTAAATATGCATCAGATACATTGATAGGTTTTACTTCTCCAGTTTCTTGTGAGGAAGATGATTTCGATGACGACGCATAACCAACAAATAATATATTTCCAATAGACCTATTCATTGCTTTTGCCATGATTATTGTCAAAATTAAGCCACTTGCTCCTACTAAAGAACCTGCAACAATCAAGACATTATTCAAAAGTAATAAACCTGCAAATGCAGCAGCTATTCCTGAAAATGAATTAAGTAAAGATATAACAACTGGCATATCCCCGCCACCAATAGGTAAGACAAAGCCAATACCACCCAACAATGTAAGTATTAATAAAACTTTATAAAAATCGACAGGAATCTCTATGAAGCTTGTAAATGCAGTTGAGTAAACTAAAAATAAAATGGATACATAAAATACAGTTGTGAATAATTTAGTAATTATGGAATCTTTTTGTATTTTTAATTTTTCAGATAGTTTTCCATAGGCGATTATGCTTCCTGAAAAAGTAACGCCTCCAATGTATGTTGTAAGCATTATTAATACATATTGGAAAAGATTATCAGGCATGGCATTGAATTCTGACCAAGCTATGAAAAAAGTTGCAAGACCACCAAAACCATTAAAAAGAGCAACCATTTCTGGAATAGAAGTCATCTTAACCTTTAATGCAATAAGCGATCCAATTATTGCACCTATTGCAATACCTATGATAACTATTATTGGGTTTACAACATTAATAAGCGTTACAGATACAGCAATGAACATNGCCATAGCTGATAAAAAATTACCCTTCACTGCGGTATCTTCCTTGCCCAACATTTTGATACCGCTTATAAATAATATTGAAGAAAATATATAAATAATATTTTGAATTGCAGATATGTCGTTAAATATACTCATCACTATTTTTTCTTGAACATTTTTAACATTCTATTTGTAACTAAATAACCACCAAAAACATTTATTGATGCAAAAGTGATTGCCAAAAAAGCTAATATTTCTTGTAATTGTGTATCTGAAGAAAGCGCAAGTGCACCAACAAGTGCAATTCCAGAAATAGCATTTGCACCCGACATTAAAGGCGTATGTAATGTACTTGGAACTTTTGAAATTAACTCAAGCCCAAGATATATTGATAATATTAAAACAAATCCTAATAATACATATATTTCCATTATGTAAATCTCTCGTTTTTAATCTCACCATCATAGACAAGCACACTGTTTTGAATAATTTCATCTTCAAAATCAAAATTTAATTTTTTATGCTCTTCATCAAAAAAATCGCATATCCAATTGTTATAGTTATTTGAAAGTGCAAGAGATGCATGATTAGAAACTTTTGAAGCTAAATTAGATATGCCGATAATCTTAACTCCATTTCTTNTAACTATATCGTCNGCTTTTGATCCTTCAACATTTCCACCAGACTCAACGGCCATGTCAAATATCACACTTCCAGAATTCATTTTATCAATCGTATTNTTATCGATAAGTAATGGGGCTGGGCGACCAAATAATTGNGCAGTAGTAATAACAATATCAGATCTTTCACAAACCTTNGANTGGAGTTCTTTTTGTTTTTGTATTTGTTCTGGAGTTAATTCCTTTGCATAGCCTTGATCAGTTTCACCAGTCTCACCAAGATCAATTTTCACAAATTTAGCGCCTAAGGATTGCACTTGTTCCTCCACAACATCTCTAGTATCAAATGCCTCGACTCTTGCGCCCAATCTTTTTGCTGTTGCAATTGCTTGAAGGCCAGCAACACCAACACCTATTACAAAAACTTTAGCTGGTTTTAATGTTCCTGCAGCTGTCATCATCATAGGCAATGCTGTAGAAAGATGTTTTGCAGATTCAATAACAGCAACATATCCAGCAAGGTTTGCTTGAGAGCTTAAAACATCCATTTTTTGTGCACGCGTAATTCTTGGAATAAATTCCATACTAACTAGATTNATGTTTCGCTTTGCACATTCTTCAATTAGTTGCTGATTTGAAAAAGGGTTCACCATGCCGAGGATAGTTGATCCTTTTTTAATNTGATCAAGNTCACNATTATNAATAGGTTGATTTGTTATTATTAANTCGCCATTCTTGAGGCAGTTCTCTCTAGTTGACTTNGTANCTCCTTGCTCTTGAAAAACTTCATCACTAACATTGATACCATTACCTATGTTTTCTTCAAATTGAATCTGCACACCAAGGTTCNGCAGATTATTCAAGGTATCTNAATGAATTGGAGATCTAGTNTCTTTATCGTTATTTGATTTTAATGCAGTTATTATCAATTTAATCTTTTTGTTGTATAAGTTATGTAGTGAAGTTAATCTTAACAGTTCAATAAAGTCAAATGAACAAAATTAAGCGTTTTCAAAACTATTTTATATAATTTTAAGTGTAGTTTTACTACATAAATAATTTTTTTAGTCATTTTTTCTAAAATTTATCGGGTTAAAATAAAGTATGAGTAATGTAGATCAACAAGAAATAAATAAATTTTCTGAACTTGCAGAGCAATGGTGGGATAAAAACGGAGATTTCAAACCTCTTCATGTAATAAACCCTCTAAGAGCAAACTATATTAAAGACAAAGTAAGCCTTCGAGGCATGAATGTTCTGGATGTTGGTTGTGGAGGTGGATTGCTATCTGAAGCGTTGTCTGAACTTGGTGCAAATGTTACCGGTATCGATGTCGCAGGGCCTGGAATTGAAGTAGCAAAAATTCATGCAAAAGAAAATAATAAAAATATTACTTACTATGAAAAAACAGCTGAGGATCTTTTAAATTCTGATATAGAGTCATTTGACCTCGTGACTTGTCTTGAGGTTTTGGAACATGTTCCTGATCCTGGCTCACTAGTAGATACCTGCGTCAAGCTTTTGAAACCAGACGGTCACCTTTTTTTATCAACAATAAACCGAAATCCAAGATCATGGATTACCGCGATTGTTGGTGCTGAATATATATTCAAACTCTTGCCAAAAGGAACTCACGAATTTGATAAATTTATCAAACCATCAGAGCTTGCATCTTATGTTAGAAATGCAAACGCTCATTTAATTGAAAGTAAGGGTATGTTTTATAATCCAATCTCTCACCAAGCAAATTTAAACAATGATCTGGGTGTTAATTTTATGATGTATGCAAAAAAAGTTTAATACTGAGCTGGTACTGTTTGACCTTGATGGAACTCTTGTTGATACTGCGCCTGACTTTCTTCAATCAATTAATACTATATTGACAAAATATGAATATCCCAAAGTCAATATGGTAAGTTTGCGTCCTTATGTGTCAGAGGGATCATCCGAACTAATAAAGTTTGCTTTCAATATTGATCAAGATAATCAAATGTTCAATCAACTAAAAGAAGAGTTTCTCAGAGAATATAAAGAAAATCTTACTAATCTTTCTAAGCCATTCAACGGAATTTCTGATGTCATCAATTTCCTTAATATGAATAACATACCCTATGGAATAGTTACTAACAAACCCAATGAATATGCTGAACCTCTTATAAATAATTTCGATTTATTTAAAAATTGTAAGGTTTTAGTTTGTCCGGATCATGTAAAGATCTCCAAGCCAAATCCAGAAGGCATAATGCTTGCATGCAATAAGCTATCTGTCCTTCCAGAGAAAACTATATATCTTGGAGATCATAATAATGATCTAAAAGCAGGTGAATCAGCTGGCACAAAAGTTATAGGCTGTGGTTATGGTTATTCTTTAAATACAGAAAGCACAGAAATGATGGCGAACTCTCCAAAAGAAATAATTAGATTTATTGATTAAGATTATGGACAAAGATTCAAGTAAAGAAGATCATGCTTTTAAGAGTAAAAATATTCTTATTACCGGAGCATCAAAAGGAATTGGGAGAGCTGTCTCAAAAGAATTGAGCAGGCTTGGAGCAAATATAATTCTATTGGCAAAAAATGAAACCCTTCTTGATAGCATCTATGACGAAATCATTGAAACTACGAATACTACTCCATGTATCATTAAATGTGATTTAAGTGATCTAGATGAAATTAAATCTCAAGAAATAGTCAATATAATATCTAAAGACTACAAGAACCTTGATTGCATTATTCATAATGCTGCGACAATTGAAAAAATGTCAAANATTGANGACTTTGATCTNAAGTCNTGGGAAAGAATTCTTAANGTAAATCTTACAAGCTCTTTTCTTCTAACTAAATTTCTNTTGCCNCTAATGAAGTCAACAAAAAATCCACGTCTAATTTTTACTTCATCAGGAGTTGCNTTTGAGGGTAAGGCGTTTTGGGGTGCATATTCGGTATCTAAGGGAGGTTCTAAAGTATTGTCTGAAATTTTAAGTGATGAGCTTGAACATATTGAAAATTTTAAAGTATTTAATTTCAATCCAATGGCAACAAGAACCGATATGAGGGCCATGGCTTTTCCTGCAGAGGATCCGCATCAATTAAAAAGTGTTGATAAATTGATTCCTTATTACAAATGGATGATTTCTGAAATAAGCAATGATTCAAACGAAGTAAACATAAGTTTTGGAGATAAAATATAGTTCTATATTGTAACGTTTTCGTCCTCTAAAACTCTCCACAAAAATAAACACATATAGCTTCTGAATGGACTGAAGTTTTTATAAAAACCCTCATTATATGTTTCTAAATCAAATAGTCTTAGATGAGCATTTTTGAGGCCAAGGTCAATAATTGAAAATATGTCTGGGTCTCCAATATAAAATATCCTAGACATTTCAATTGACCATGGACCAATGCCTTTGATACTTATAAGCAATTCATAATATTCTTTAGAAGATAGTTTCTTTAAACTTTTTTTTGATAAAGCTATTAGGTTTTTATTGAAAATAATTCCATTGATGTAATCTATTTTTTGTCTAGACAGGCCAGCACTCTTAAACTTTTTATCTAAGTTTATATTTGGATTCTTGTACTTATTCTCTTTTAAAATTGTTTCTGTCCTCTTCCATATTGCTGCTGCGGATTGAACAGAAAGTTGTTGACCAACAATTATTTTTACAAGATGAGAAACAAAATCCATACTAGATGTTTTAATTCTTAGTGGTCCTACATTTTTAATATGTTCAGCTAAAACATTTAATCCAAGCTTTTTTGATTTTTTTTGCAGAGCTTCAAATGCCTTGATGTGTTCCATATTCTTTTATTGAACTAATATCATTGTCATCTAGCTCGAGGCATGTTCCTATTTTTAACGTAGAAGGTAAAAAGATAGGTCCAAATCTAGTCCTTTTTAATCTACTTACTTCCATTTCTACTGATTCAAATAATTTTCTTACTTCTCTATTTTTTCCACTGTGTAAACAAACTGAGAACCATTGATTAGAACCATTTTTTTGGCCTTCTACAATATCTGAAAAAGAGAATTCCTTTCCATCAATTTTTATCCCCTCCAAGAGTTTTTGTTTTTTTTCATTTGAAAAAATACCTCTAGCCCTTACCAAATATTCTCTATCTATTTGGGAAGATGGATGCATACAAAAATTTGCAAAATCTCCATCGTTAGTAAAAAGCATTAGGCCTGAAGTATTTATGTCCAACCTTCCTATAGATATCCATCTAGTAGTCTTTTCATTTTTTGGTAAATAATCAAAAACGATAGGAATTTTTTTTTCCCTTTTTGATGAAGAAAGAACACCTTCTGGTTTATTAAGCAATAATACTTTTAAAACTTCTGAATGATTCTTAATCACCCTCCCATCGTATTTGACAATATCACCTGGACTAACTTTTGTTCCAATTGGTGCAACTTCATCATTAACTATTATTTTTTTTGACTTTATGAGGTCTTCACAGAATCTTCTTGATCCAATACCGGCTTTTGCAAGATATTTTTGCAGCCTTTCTGCCATAATTTAAACAGCTTGAGTTAATAAATCGATGTCTTTACTTTCAATAGCCTCTGGTAATTCTGGTAGTTCTGAAATACTTTTAAGATTTAAATCATCAAGAAAATCCTTAGTAGTGACATAAAGAGCTGGTCTTCCTGGAACTTCTCGATATCCTGAGAGTTTTATCCAGTTTCTTTCTAGGAGGGCTCTAATTGTTTTTGTGCTTACAGTGACACCCCTTATATCTTCAATATCACCTCTAGTAACTGGTTGTTTGAAAGCAATGATTGAGATAGTTTCCATTAGAGCCTTTGAAGTTCTAGGTGCTTTTTCATTCCACAAATGGCTTAGCGAAGAGCTGTGTTGATTTCTTATCTGAAGTCTATATCCAGATGCAACATCATTTATTTCAAGAGACGTATCTTTGTATCTTTCCTCTAAAATATTTAATGATTTTTTAATATCAGACAATTCAATCCTAATACCATCTGCTTCCAATATTGCTCTCATCTCAGAAATTCTTACTGGCCTACCAGCCCCTAGTAAAATTGCTTCAATTGTATTTGTAATATTATTATTCAAAACTATATTCCTTTTGATTTTAGATAAAGCTCATCACTTTTATTTTGTATTAATTCTAAATAGCCATCTTTAGCTAGTTCAAGCGAGGCAAGGAGTGAAACTACAACCCCTTTTTTGCCCTCATTTTTTTTTAGTATTTTTGAAAAAGTTACTATGTTTTGTTTTTCTAAAAATTTTAATAGTATTTGAATTCTTTCCTGAGTTGATAACTCTTCAAAGTCAATTAGATGATTGGTTTTATAGTTTGGTCTAGAAATGATTTCTTTTATAGTTTCAAATAATTCTAACGAAGTAACATTGATTTCAGGCTTTTTTTCTTCTTTGTATTCTGGTTTTTGAGCTGAAGCAACAAATATATCTCTATCCACCATAGGAAGTATTGCAATTTTTTCTGAAACTGTCTTAAACCTTTGATATTCCTGCAATCTTTTTATTAGTGATGCTCTAGGATCTTCATCTTCTTCTTCAAAAGAATCTTTTGGCAGCATCAATCTAGACTTAATTTCAGCTAAAGTGGCTGCCATAACTAAATAATCTGCAGCTAGTTCAAACTTTAAAGCATCCATCATTTCAATATATTCCAAATATTGATCAGTTATTTTTGAAATATCTAAATCAAGAATATTAATATTTTCTTTTTTTATTAAATATAATAGAAGGTCTAAAGGTCCTGAAAAAGTTTCTAAACAAACTTCCAGCGCATTTGGAGGAATGAAAAGATCATCAGGTAGCTTGTCAAATCTCTCCCCCATATAAGTGGGTAGTTCTAATTGAGCAATATTATTTAGCATATAAAAACACTATATAGTGTAAGTAAGAGTGT
Organism: Gammaproteobacteria bacterium; assembly: GCA_002710265.1. Taxonomy (GTDB): domain Bacteria; phylum Pseudomonadota; class Gammaproteobacteria; order Magnimaribacterales; family D2472; genus SAR86A. The sequence continues at coordinate 13,370 of PAJW01000027.1, forward strand.
ATTTTAATACAATATGTTGTGTTTTTCCTTAAAATACAGCATTTATTCAAAAATAAAATTATAAAGAAAATTAAATAAAATCATTCTATTTAACGTGCTTTCATTTAATATTAGAGGTCGATTTTTAAAATTTTTTCAACAATGAACTATTCAACAGACAATACTAGGATCATAGACCGCAGAAAAGTTCCTGCACCCTATGAACTTGTTAATAAATATCCAATTAATGAAGAGATTTCAAAACTTGTTTATGGAACGAGAAATGAAGTAAGTCAAATTTTGCATGATAAGGATGACAGACTTTTTGTTGTGGTTGGGCCTTGTTCAATACATGACCCAGAAAGTGCTATTGAGTATGCAGAAATGCTTGCTATTGAGAACAAAAAATATAGCCAAAATCTACTTTTGATAATGCGTGTATATTTTGAGAAGCCTCGTACCACTGTTGGCTGGAAAGGCTTGATTAATGATCCAGATATCAACGAAACATTCAATATTGCAAAAGGGGTCGAAATAGCTAGAAAGTTGTTAATAGACATAGCAAATATTGGATTGCCTGCTGGTACAGAGTTTTTAGATCCAATTTCACCACAGTACGTTACTGACGTTATTTCATGGGGAGCTATTGGCGCTAGAACTGCTGAAAGTCAGATTCATAGAGAACTTGCGTCAGGCTTGTCATGTCCAATCGGAATAAAAAATGCGACTAATGGTGGTTTAAAAGTAGCGATAGATGGTATTCAAGCTGCTAATCATTCTCATGTATTTCTAGGTGCTACTAAAGAGGCAGATATAGCAATGTTAAAAACAGCTGGCAATAATGATGCTCACATTATTTTGAGGGGTGGAAAAGTTCCAAACTATGATGAAGAATCTGTTGAAAGCACATCAACAGCATTAAAAGAAGCAGAAGTTAATGAATCAATAATGATAGATGCTAGCCACGGAAATAGTCAAAAGAAGTTTAAAGAACAAATTCCAGTTATAGAATCTATTGCCAAGCAAGTTCGAAGCGGTAATACAAATATCAAAGGCGTAATGATAGAAAGTCATCTTAATGAAGGAAATCAAAAAATATCAGATAATCTTAAGTACGGTCAAAGCATCACAGATGCCTGCATGGGCTGGGATGATACTCTTCATTGCCTCGATGAGCTTAATGATGCAGTAGTGAAAAGAAGAGGTAAAAAATAGTTGGGACATAAAAAAATATCCTTTTCAAAGGAGGTTGCTGATACTCTTGGATTGGAATCTGCTGTAATTCTTGATTTATATAATCAAAATATCCTTAATACTGATTCGTATGATGATCTTTTTTCTTCAATAAAAGAAAATGCTGCATATCTTTCAGCTGAAAAAATAAAGTCATCAGTAGACAAGCTAGTTAAATATAAATTTATTATCGTGCATGGCATGCATAAGAAACAAAATTTTGAAGTGAGGTCTGCTTCAAAAAATAATAACTCTAACTCATTAAATGATAATTGGATGCCGTCAGTTGAAACATATGAAGTGATTGCAATGACAAAAATGCCGAAAGAATTCATTTCTTTAAAGTTAAAAGAATTTAAAATTTATTGGATTGAAAGAGGTCAACAAAAAAATAATTGGAATTCAACTTTTATTGATTTTATTAGACGAGAGTGGGCAAAAGAATTAAATTCAAATAAGAGTGTTCCTCATATTATTGATGAAAACTGGTATCCAGATGATGATGTATTTGATATTCTAAATTTATCAGAGATAACAAAAGACTCTGCGTTAAAGTACCTTAGCGAATTCATTCTTTATTGGAAAGATAAAGGCACGGCGTTTACAACATGGAATTCAAAATTTATTGATCATGTTAAAAGACGTCATATATTGAATAATAATTTAGGCAACGATGAAGAAGATAAAAAGTATTCTGAACCAGGAAAATATAAACAAGACTTCAAAACGAGAAAAAATGACAACACTTGGGCAAAAGAAATCAACCTCGACTAAAGAGGAATTTATAAGCTCAATTGATGCTTTGTTTTTGAAACTTGAGCTTGCATATCACTATCAATTTTATAAAGTGTTTGGTACAGATGAGAAGCTAAAGGAAGGTAAAAAACTTTGGGCTATAAGCTTGAAGGGTCAATCACCTAATGTAATTCTTGAAGCAGTTGAAAATGTAATTTCTACTCAATCTTATTTGCCTACATTAACGGACTTAATGAAATCTTGTATTGAAATCAATAAAATAGATGGCTTCCCAAGTGTTGAAGAAGCTTATGTTGAAGCAAGAAAATCATACCAGCCAAGAAAAAGTTATAAGTGGTCTCATCCTATTGTTTACTATGCAGGTAAAAGTGTCGGATGGAATCAAATAAATGAAAAAAATTCAAATGAAAATTTTAATGCCTTTAAAAAAGTTTTTAATTCTTTAAAAATTGAGGCAATTAATGGAAAAATTTTTGAAATTGAAGATAATACAGACCTTAAAAATAGAAAGCCGCTAAATAAAGATTTATTTGAAAAGCTAAGNCGAAANCATAAAGTATAAAAAATATTGACATAAGTAGGTCAATATATAAATTCTAAAGCATATGAAGTTAACACAAAATATAAGATTATCGTTGTANATATTAATTCCAATTCTTTTATGGATGATATCTGGCTTTTTCAAAAATGATGCTCCNCAACAAGTTAATGAATCAAATGATTTATTCAGCGTGCAAACNCTTTTAAGTAAAGCTCAAGAATATCAACCTTATATCAAGCTTAAAGCTACTACCAAGTCAGAAAAAAGAATTAATGTAAAAGCAAAAACATCGGGTGANGTTGTAAAAATAGGAGCAACTCAAGGCAATTATGTCGAAAANGATANTGTTTTNTGTNGTTTGGGTGTTGTAGAACTAAANAGAACTGAAGTGAAGGCTCCTTTCTCTGGTTATATTGAAAAGATTGTAAAACCAGGAAATTTTCTTGAAAGAGGACANGTATGTGCAACTATAATTCAGTTAGATCCCATNTCATTTGTAGCAGGAGTTCCTGAGTACGATATAAACAAAGTNCGCGTTAATCAAAATGTATTTGTAGAACTTGTCACTGGTCAGAAAATTGAAGGAAAACTTACTTTTGTTTCAAAAAGNGCATCATCAGATACAAGNACTTTTAGTGTTGAATCGCAAATAGATAATCCTGAAGGATNTATTAAAGATGGNCTTACTGCAGAAATTAGCATTGANATTGATAGCGTNAAAGCNCATAAAATCTCTCCATCAATTTTACTTTTAAATGATGAAGGCAAANTAGGTATNAGAATANTNAATNAAGGAAACTTAGCCAACTTTGTAGAAATAATCATTTTAGAGGATTCTGAAGAAGGATTATGGGTAACTGGAATTTCAGACAATGTAGAGATAATAATTCAAGGTCAGGGCTTTGTTGAGGATGGTCAAGAAGTTATAACTAATCCTATATGATNAAAATAATTGACTTTGCTATAAAAAAAGCAAAAACAACTCTATTNATTGCATTTATGGTAATCATAGCTGGTACTTATGCCAGACAAGAAATTCCTATTGCAGCATCACCAAACGTTCAACTTCCTTTNATAACTGTATCCGTATTTCTTGATGGAGCATCACCTGGTGATACATCTAGACTNATTGCAAGGCCTCTTGAAAATAGACTTAAAACAGTTACGGGAGTTAAAAACATTCGATCAACAAGTTATCTNAGTTATGCAAGAGTATTTCTTGAGTTTGAAGTNGGTTTTGATATTGATAAAGCTCTNGTTGATGTTAAACAAGGTGTTGAAGAAATNAAGTATCAATTACCTATGGAAGCNGAAGATCCACAAATTCAAGAATANAGTGANGCAAGTTTTCCGGTAATGAACATAAGCATTGTTGGAGGNAGCTCTGTTAGGCAAAAAGTTTTTTATGCCAGAGAGCTNAAAGATCAAATTGAACCCATAGAGCAGATTCTTGAAGTTAGGATGACTGGAGCTCCNGAAGAAGTTCTTGANGGAGTTATTGATAAAGCAAAAATGGAGTCTTATGGCGTTACTTTGTCAGATATTTATTATTCAGTATCAAATAATAATCTTATCATTCCTGGTGGTAAGCAGGACACTGGAAGAGGAAGCTTTAATATTGAGGTTCCAAGTATTATNGAATCNGCAAAAGATGTTTANGCAATTCCAGTAAAAGTTACAAAAGATGCAATTGTTACCCTTGGTGATATTGCTACTATTAAAAGAACTTTTAAAGACTTTACTTCTTATGCAAGAGTNAATGGACAAGATGCAGTAACTCTTGAAATTTCATTGAGGGAAAGCGCTAATGCTATTGATGCATCGAATGCTATAAGAGAAAAATTAGNAANCTTTGAGNAAACACTTCCAAAAAATTTAACAATTGTTGTTTCCAATGACGATACCATTTANGCNAGTCTCATGGTTAAAGAGCTTAATGGTAATATCATTGCTGCCGTTATCTTGATTATGGTTCTTGTAATTGCAAGTATGGGTCCAAGAGTTTCAATGCTTGTAGGGTTATCTATNCCGTTTTGTTTTTTAATGACATATTTAATTTTGTATAGTCTCAACATGGAGGTTAATTTTCTTGTAATGATGGGCCTCCTTCTGGGTATGGGAATGCTGATAGATGGCTCAATAGTCATAACAGAATATGCTGACAAGAAAATTGCTGAGGGTCTTTCCAGGGTTGAAGGTTACACTCTCGCATCAAAACGAATGTTTTATCCAATAATAGCATCTACAGGAACGACGCTGGCTGCATTCATACCAATGATGTTTTGGCCTGGTTTTACAGGTCAGTTTATGAAGTATCTGCCAATTACTATTTTTTTTGTATTATTAGCATCTCTCTTCTACTCATTAATTGTTATTCCTGTTTTAGGTTCCTATTTTGGACAAAAAGAGTCTGCTCTAAACAATAATGATGGTCACATTTCAATCTTTGTTAAGTTAACTGAATGGTATGGCAAATATATTAAAAGATTTGTAAATAACCCTATAGAAACTATAACTGCAGTTGTTTCTGTATTGCTTATTATAATAATGAGTTATTCAATTTCAGGAATGGGAACGATCTATTTTGCTATTGTAGATCCTGTTCAGGCAAATATAACTGTCAAAGCTAGAGGTAATTTTTCTGCTTTAGAAACAAAAGAAATTATTGAACAAGTTGAAGAACGATTTCTTGAGGTTGAAGGTATTAAAAATGTATATCTCCGATCTGGAACCAATTGGTGGCAGTCTGGTGCGGATAGAATTGGCGGAGGTTTTATAGAAACACTTGAACCATCTCAAACTAAGATATCTGGTTTTGAAATTATGGATCGCTTAAAAGAGTCTACTAAAGATTTACCAGGTATTTCTGTTGAAGTTGAGGCTGATGAAGGAGGTCCGTCATTTGACTCGCCTATTGAACTTGATGTCTTTGGAGATACAGAAGAACAAGTTAACAATGCAGTCACTCTAATCGAAAATTATATGAGAACTGGAATGAGTGGTCTAAATAATATATTTTCATCAAAAGCATACCCCTCTGTAGAGTGGAGTGTCGAAGTTGATAAACAGAAAGCTGCTCAACTTGGGGTAAGTGTTAGTGATGTTGGTGCATTGGTTCAAATGTTAACTTCTGGTTTCAAAGTCGGCGAGTACAGACCAGATGATGCAAAAGATGAAGTAGAGATTAGGGCAAGATTTCCTGATTCAGACAGAACAATTACAGGTGTAAGAGATTTAAATGTAGTAACTAGACAAGGCACCGTTCCAGTAAGCTCCTTTGTAAATGTTGTTCCAAAAGAAACTCGTCAAACAATAAATAGGAAAAATGGAAAATACTTTCAAGAAGTTGGTGCAGGTGCGATGGATGAATCTGAGGTTTCCAAAAAAATTGATGAGCTAGATAATTGGCTTTCTTCAACATATTTAGGTCCAGGAATATCATACCAATTTAGTGGAATGGCTGAAGAAACTGAAGAAGTGAATAATTTTATAATTGTTGCCGGTATAACGGCAGTATTTATGATGTTGCTAATGTTAATCACCCAATTTAATAGCTTTTATCAATCTTTTATTATCTTATCTGCTGTTACCATTTCATTTGTTGGTGTCTTATTGGGGCTACTTATTACAGGAAAATCATTTAGTACAACAATGACAGGTATTTCTATTGTCACTCTTGCTGGTATTGTGGTGAATAACAATATTGTTCTGATTGATACCTTTAATAAATTAAAGGATGAATCACCTCAGATTGAAAAATCTAAGCATATTATAAATGCTTGTAAACAAAGATTAAGACCTATTATTTTAACTTCTCTTACAACCATATTTGGCTTGATGCCTCTTGCAATGGGTATAAGTGTTGATGTAATTTCAAGGGATATTGTGGTGGGTAGTAGAATTGTAGATTGGTGGTCAAATCTAGCAGTTTCAATTGTTTGGGGGCTTGGTTTTAGCACATTTATTACTTTAATTCTAACCCCTGCTGTTCTTGCACTACCATATGCTTTAAGAGAAAGGTATAAAAAAATTATTCCAAATGCTAACTAATAAATTACAATAAAATATGTCTAAAGAAGATAAACAAATAGATTTTGAAGCTTCTCTGAAAGAGCTTGAATCAATAGTAGCCAAGCTTGAGGATGAAAACATAAGCCTTGAAGATTCTGTTCAGTCTTTTGAGGAAGGAGTTAATCTTGTTAAGGAATGTCAAAGACAACTTCAAAAAGCTGAATTAAAAATTAAGAAGCTTTTAGATGACGGCACTTCAACTGAAATTAATAACTAAATAAACTTATGCTCAATGAGTTTTTATCTCATGTAAGAGAACTGGTCTCTAAAAATATAACTAAAGTTATAGAAGAAACTAATCCTATTGAAAAGGCTATGAATTATTCTGCCTCAAGTGAAAGCAAAATGGTTAGAGCAGCGTTAATCTATGCATCAGCCGACAATAACAATCAATTGAATCCATTAAGCAAGCTTGCCCTTGCAACTGCCATAGAGTTAATTCACACATACTCACTGATTCATGATGACCTTCCATCAATGGATGATGATGATTATAGAAGAGGTAAAGAAGCAAATCACATTAAATTTGGTGAAGCTAATGCAATTCTTGCAGGTGATGCTCTTCAAGCTCTTGCATATCAAATTATTGCTGATGATTCTCATCTTTATCCAGAAATGAAAGTCGAAGCTATTAGTCTCTTATCATCTGCATGTGGAAAGAATGGAATGGTATATGGGCAATATTTAGATATCAAAAATGAAACCACAGGAACTAAGAAAGATGAAATTGAATATATTCATTCTCTAAAAACCGGGAAGCTTATTGAGTGTGCAGTAGCACTTGGACAAATTGGAAATGATGAAAATAAATATATTGATAAATATCAGAGTTTTGGTAAAAAAATTGGTTTAGCTTTTCAAATTACAGATGATATTTTAGAAGTTACTTCTGATAAGAAAACTCTAGGAAAAAATATAAATTCTGATGAAAAAAATAATAAAGCAACCTATGTAAATATTGTTGGTCTTAATGAAGCTATAAAAAAATCTGAGAATTTGACTGAAGCCGCAATAAATGAAATTTCTGATGACAATATTAGTGGTACAAATATGCTGATAGAATTAGCAAAATATATTACAAATAGAGAAACTTAAATTGAAAATCTTTAAAGAAATTCCTTCAAGCAGGCCAATTACTCCCCTTTTAGATAAAGTAGAACTTCCTGCAGACTTTAGGTCTTTTTCTATAAATGAATTACAAACCTTATCAGATGAATTAAGAGAATATTTGCTATATTCAGTAGGTCAAAGCGGAGGTCATCTAGGGGGTGGATTAGGTGTTATAGAGCTTTCAATAATTTTACATTACTTATATAAAACTCCTTTTGATAAGCTAGTATGGGATGTCGGACATCAAGCATATCCTCATAAAATCCTTACTGGTAGAAAAAATGAAATTGAAACTATCAGAAAAAAAGGCGGTTTGGCACCCTTCCCAGCTATTTCCGAGAGTGAGTATGATTCATTTGGTGTTGGCCACTCAAGCACTTCAATAAGTGCATTGTTAGGCATGGCGGTCGCTTCAGCAGAATCCGAGCCAGAAAGAAGACATGTTGCTGTTATTGGTGATGGTGCTATGACTGCTGGCATGGCGTTTGAAGCTTTAAGTCATACCGGTCATATAAAACCAAATGTACTGATTATTTTAAATGATAATGACATGTCTATCTCTGAAAATGTAGGTGGTTTATCTAATTATTTCTCAAGGATTTGGGCTTCAAAAACTTACAAAGGCATAAAAAAAAGTGGGGCAAGTTTTCTTAAGCCTCTGCCTCAAGCCTATCATTTAGCTAGAAAGGTTGAAACACAGATGAAGGCAATGGTTGCACCTGGGACAATATTTGAAGAATTAGGATTAAATTATATTGGTCCGATTGATGGACACAATTTAAAGCAATTAAATGAAGTAATTTCAAACTTAAAAGATTTCGAAGGTCCACAATTCTTGCATGTTATTACCAAGAAAGGTGCTGGACTAGATCCAGCAGAAGCTGATAGGATTGGATTCCACGCCATCGGTAAAATAAAATCAATTAAACAAAAATCTTCAAAACAGAAAAAATATCAAGATATTTTTGGTGATTGGATTATCGATGCAGCTGAAAAGAATGAGGAGCTGGTTGCGATTACCCCAGCCATGCGTGAAGGATCAGGGTTGGTAGAATTTAGTAAAAAATTTCCAAGCAGATACTTTGATGTTGCTATTGCAGAACAGCATTCTGTTACATTTGCTGCGGGTCTTGCTATTGCTGGAAAAAAACCAGTTGTAGCTATTTATTCAACTTTTTTGCAAAGAGCTTATGACCAATTAATCCATGATGTTGCTGTTCAAAATCTAAATGTTACTTTTGCATTAGATAGAGCAGGTTTAGTAGGCGAAGACGGTCCAACGCACTCTGGTAACTATGATATTGCTTATTTAAGATGCATACCGAATATGCTTATTTGTACGCCAGCTGACGAAAATGAAACAAGGCTCATGCTAACCACAGCATTTAATCATAATGGACCAGCGTCGGTGAGATATCCAAGAGGTATAGGTCCAAATACTAAAGTAGAAAAAAAACTTGCAGATGTAAAAATTGGAGAAGCAAGAATCATTCATGAAGCAAATAAAAATAACATAATGCTAAATTTTGGTTCTCTTCTGCATATTGCTGAAGAGGTATCACGTAGTTTAGAACTAACACTAATCGACATGAGGTTTGTTAAGCCGCTAGATGAAAAAATATTATTAAAATTTCTACAATCAGCAGACGTATTTATTTCAATTGAAGATGGTTCTGTTATGGGAGGTGCCGGAAGTGCAGTTCAAGAATTTTGTTCAGAAAATGGTATTAATATCAAATCATTACTGTGTGGTATACCTGATAGATTTATAGAACATGCTTCAAGAGATGAGATGCTTGAAGAGGCAGGACTATCTCCAGAACAAATTAAATCAAAGATAAAAGAATTAATATAATATAAGACGGAATAATTGCTATTAAGCCGGAAATAACGTCATCAATAACAATTCCAAAACCATTCTTATAATTCTTGTCGAAATATGAAATTGGGAATGGTTTTATAATATCAAACAAGCGAAAGAAAACTAATGCTGCTAATGCATAAATTGTTCTCTCAAATTGAGAATTAGCAACAAAAAGCACCGGCAATAAAGCTATCCACATTCCTACAAGCTCATCAATGACAATTGATTTATGATCTTTATTCTCAAGATCTTTTGATGCTTGATTGCATATCCATATCGATAAAATGCAAAATAATATTGTCAAAATAATCATATTGATGATGCTAATAAAGTGAGATAAGTAAACAAAAATTAGCCAAGCTGCAACGCTTCCAAAAGTTCCAGGCGCTATTGGTATCATGCCGATTCCGCCAAGAGTTGCTGCCAAGTGAAATGGATTTTTTAGATTAGGAAACTTCTTCATTTTCTATAATTGTAACAATTTTCTTTGCTGTAGATGGTGCTGTTGTCCATTTCCCTCCAAAAATAGCAATCAATTTTTTATTTTTTTGAAGATAAAAATCCCGAGTTGATCTATGAAAATCTTTATCTAAAGACTTTATTAATGGCCTAACACCAGAAAATGATGAAATAACATCTTCTTGTGTTATTCGATCATTAAAAAATGAATTATAGCTGTTGATAAGATAATCCTTTTCTTCGCTTTCAATTTTCGGGTTCTCAGGATTGTCTACTCTTTTTTCAGTTGTCCCTAAAAGGGTTTTTTTGCCATAAGGAAGAGCAAAGATATATCTTGTTTTGCAAATACCGTCGAACATAAAACCAGTTTCAATTGATTTATTTATTACCAAATGGCTGCCTTTTATAAAATCAATCTCTTTATCACTTTCAATATTATTTTTTTCTAAAAGAATTTTTGTCCATGGTCCAGCTGCTAAGACTATTTGATCAAAATTAAATTTATCAATTTGGCCAGCTACGTTGAAATTACATATTTCATAGTTTTCGTAAATATCAACCTCCAACATCTTTAACTCATCTTTCAATTTTTTACTTAAAGATTTGTCATCCATTGCCCCATCAAAAAAAGTAAGAAAATTTTCATAATTAGTATTGGTAAATATATTTGATTTAGTTGTTTTAGATATAAGTCTTCCTTTCCCAAGACTCTTTTTAAATGATAGAAGTTGATACAACTTTATACCAATAAAATATTTTAAAAACTGAGTACTAAAAAAACTTTTAAAAGGAATTAAGATTTCTATCTTTTTAGTGTTATTTGGAAAGTTTTTTAGCCACCAGTATCTATCGTTAAGGCCATTTTTTACTTCTTTTATTTGAAAACTCTCAAGATACCTTATCCCTCCATGGAGAAGCTTTGTTGTTCTAGAACTAGTCTCTGAAAGAAGCTCTTTTTTTTCAAAAATCGTTACACTACAACCTGATTTTGCTAGAAAAATAGCTGTAATTACTCCAGTAACACCGCCGCCAATGATTCCAATTTTTTTATTTAAAAGAGTCCCAGCCATCTTTTTCTAGTTTAATTAAACTATTGTCTTTAAAAAGTGCTATTTTGTCTCCCTCTGTGATTTTACCGATGCAAAAATATTCGGACTTATCTAGAGACAGGGAGTTTTCTTCTGAAATAGTAAAACATAATTCAAAATCATCACCATAAGTTAAATCATCTATATCTTTTAAAATTGGTATATCTTCAAAGTTTATACTTGCTCCAACATTAGACATTGAGCATATGCTTGATAAATCTTTAATAAGTCCATCAGAGATATCAATACAAGATGATGCTATATTTGATATATGTTTGCTTTTAGCAAATTGAGGTTCAGGTTTCTTGAATTTTTTACTGAACTCAGAGTGAATATTTTTTTTAATATCTTCTAATCCTTGTCTTCCCACTCCCAATCTTCCAGTAACATAAATTTTTTCACCTGGTATTGCTCCAGATCTTTTAAGAGGTTCATTAAAAAGAAATCCAAATACATTCACGCAAACACTTATATCTCCAAATGTCACGTCTCCGCCAACAAGCTCGACTTTAAAATCTTTAATAGAATTATCAATACCGGTTGTAAAATCTTCATACCATTTTAAATCTCCAGAATCACAAGTAAGTCCAATTGTCATAAAGGATGGATGCGCCCCCATTGCAGCTAAATCGCTAAGAGCAACTGCAACAGAACGATATGCAATATCCTCAGGCAAAAAATTAGATGGGAAATGAGTATTAATTTTAGAAATATCTAATGAATGGACAATATTTCTTCCTTTTGTATCTAATACTGCAGCATCATCTCCAGAACCAACAATAATTAAATCTTCAGCATCTGATTGTTTAATCAGATGCTGAAAAGTTTTTAAGATTTTTTTTTCTGATATCAAGAAGGATATCTTTCAAACAAGCCGCTAGCTCCCATACCTCCGCCAACGCACATAGTTACTACTCCAAATTGCTTATCTAAACTATTAAGTTGTCTCACAATATGACCAACTTGCCTAGAACCAGTCATTCCAAAAGGATGCCCAATTGATATTGAGCCACCATCTAAATTAAGTTTATCCATTGGTATGCCTAACTGGTCTCTGCAATAAACAACCTGTACAGCAAAAGCTTCATTAAGTTCCCATATATCAATATCATCAACAGACATGTTATGGTTTTTCAATAATTTGGGGACAGAATAAACTGGACCGATTCCCATCTCATCTGGCTCACATCCCATAGTTGTAAAACCTCTAAAATAAGCAAGTGGTTTTAAACCTAATTCTTTTGCTTTATCTTCTGACATTACAAGCGTTACAGATGCTCCATCTGAAAGCTGAGATGAATTTCCAGCTGTAACAGAACCATTTTCTGGATCAAAAACAGGCTTTAATGATGCTAATCCCTCTAGAGTAGTTTCAGGTCTATTACACTCATCTTTGTCTACTGTGTAATCAATTTCTTTAGAATCGCCAGTTTCTTTATTAGTAAGTAGCATTTTAGTTTCC
>PAJW01000028.1 GCA_002710265.1 Gammaproteobacteria bacterium
CTATCATTTCTATTAACAATTTTGTAAAGTAAAACAATTAAACACTGTTATGAAAGATTTTTCAAAATATTCTGCAATTATTATAGGGGCTGGAGATGCCACCGGTTCTGCAATTACCAAAAAATTTGCATCTTATGGATATAAAGTTTGCCCAGCTAGAAGGCCAAGGAATATTGATAAATTAAATGAATTATCTAGTGAGATTATAGAATCTGGTGGTTGGTCTAAAGGGTTTGGTGTTGACGCTCGAGACGAGGATTCAATTAAAGATTTTTTTGCTGAAGTAGAGAATGAAATAGAACCAATTGATGTAGTAGTTTTTAATCCTGGCGCAAATGTTTTTTTTCCAATTGAGGAAACAACATCAAGAGTTTTTAAGAAAGTTTGGGAAATGGCAGCCTTTGCAGGTTTTTTAACAGGAAGAGAAGCAGCAAAATATATGAAAAAAAGGAACGAAGGTAGCATTTTTTTTACTGGTGCAACTGCTTCTATGAGGGGTGGCAGTGGTTTTTCTGCTTTTTCAAGCGCAAAATTTGCATTAAGGGCTGTAAGTCAAAGCATGGCAAGGGAGCTTGGACCAAAGGGTATTCATGTTGCACATTTTGTTATCGATGGAGCAATCGATACTGCATTTATAAAAGAAACTTTTCCTGAGACATATGCTTTAAAAGAGAAAGATGGAATTCTTCAGCCAGATGCAATTGCTGATACTTATTGGTATGTTCATTCACAACACAGAAGCGCGTGGACTCACGAAATAGATTTACGCCCTTATATGGAAAAATTTTAACTTAAAGAGAGGTAATTATGAGTTTAAAAGATAAAGTAATTTTTATTTCAGGTGGAAGTAGAGGTATAGGACTTGCAATGGTTAAGAAGGCTGCAGAAGATGGCGCAAAAGTTGTCATAGCAGCAAAAACAGCAGACCCTCATCCGAAGCTGCCTGGAACCATATACACAGCTGCTGATGAGATAGTAGAAGCAGGTGGAGAAGCTTTACCAGTAATTTGTGACATTAGAAATGAAGATAATGTTAGAGATGCAGTCAATAATGCGGTTGATCATTTTGGCGGTATAGATATATGTATAAATAATGCTTCTGCAATTCAGTTGACTAATGTCACTGATACAGAAATGAAAAGATATGATCTTATGCACCAAATTAATGGCAGAGGTACTTACATGGTAAGTAAATTTTGTTTACCTCATCTTAAAAAAGCATCTAATCCACATATTTTAAATCTTGCACCACCTCTAGACATGGAAGCTAAATGGTTTGCAGGCACGGTTGCATACACAATGGCAAAATATACTATGAGTATGTGTGTTCTNGGGATGGCAGAAGAGTTTAAAGAGTTTGGTATAGCGGTNAATGCTTTATGGCCAAGAACAGCNATTGCTACTGCAGCNGTTNAAAATCACCTTGGTGGAGATGAAATCATGAGACTATCAAGGAACGTCGACATAATGGCAGATTCAGCATATGAAATACTAACAAAAGATTCAAAGGAATTTACTGGCAACTTTTGTATTGATGATATTGTTCTTCATGAAGCTGGAGTTAAAGATTTTACAAAATATGCATCAGTTCCATTTGGAGAACTAATGCCTGATTTTTTTGTTCCAGAAAATACACCATTACCAGATGAAATTAAGAATAGTTAATTGAAAGCAGAAGAAGTATTAAGTTTAGCTGCTAAATATGAATTCAATGCAAACGAAGTTCATCCTCTAAAGGATGAGGCAAGTGGAAGAAAGTATTGGAGACTTAAAAATAACTCGCAATCTTGTGTATTGTGCTATTTAAATCCAAACACAGGGAATCACGAAAATTTTATAAGAATTTCTAATGACCTAATAGCTAATAACATAAGTGCACCAAAGATATTTCATCATGACGAAGCTGCTGGAATTTTAATTCAAGAGGATTTAGGGGATGGCGACCTTTTAAAGGCTCTAAATCATGAAAATAAAAGAAATCTCCTAGAAGAATCCCTTGATCTATTAATCAAGATACAGCAATCTAAAATTAGCGGATTAATTGAATTCACTATTGATGAATTAATCAATCAAATGAATTTATTTAAGACAAAATTTTGCAATGATTTTTTAAATATAAGCNCAGATGAAACTGTTGATGATTTAATTGATAAAGCTATTCATGGCATAAAATCGCAACCGTGGACTAACTGTCATTTTGATTTTGAAAGGCGGAACTTAATACTAAATGATAGTAGCAAATTATCTGTAATTGATTATCAAGACATGAAAATAGGACCAATTGGTATAGATCTTTCCGGAGTCTTGATTGATCATTACTATCAATTTGATGAAATAGAGGTAAGAAAACTATTAGATTACTACTCTGATAAATCTGATATATCAGATGAAGTAGATTTGTTTGATGCACTTAAATGGGGATGTGTTCAAAGAAACATGAGAATATTAGGTACTTTGTCCGATCTTTATCTTTCAAAAAAAAGAACCTTTAGGTTAAAAGATTTACCAATGATTCTAAAAAATTTAATAGCGATTTTAGGGGATGAAAAATCAAAATATGATTTTCTTGATGAATCATCAAAAATACTGGAGATAAAACTCAAATCATTATGAAAGCATTTATTCTTGCAGCTGGTTACGGAAAGAGATTATTACCGCTTACTAAAACCTCTCCAAAGCCATTACTNAAAGTGGGTGAGACGANTTTAATTGAAAGGAATATNAAACATATATTGAATAGTGGAATCTCAGAAATTGTTATAAATGTATCTTATTTGGGTGAATTAATAAGGAACCACGTTATTGAGAAATTTCCAAATGAAAATATAAATTTTTCAATCGAGGAAGAGCCGTTAGGAACTGGTGGAGGTGTATATAAAGCACTTCCTTTACTCGGCTCTGAACCCTTTTTGTGTATGAATGCTGATGTTTTCCACAATATTAAACTTGATAATTTATATTCAGATGTTGAATCTGCATTATTAGTAGGAGTACCAAATCCAAAACACAATCTGGGGGGAGACTTTTCATTGGATAAAAATATGGTCAAGATTAATAGAGAGGGTAATGACCTTACCTGGAGCGGAATTTCAATTATCAACCCTATTATTTTTAATAATAAATCTTTTCAAAGTACATCATTTAACATATGGGAAAATTTACTTGTAGAGTCAATTAAAAAGAATTCAGTTAAAGGTATCAAATCTTCAGATTTTTGGATTGATGTTGGCACCATTGATCGTTTAAAACTTGCTAATACTGTATATAATGACCAAAATTAGATTATGACTGATCAAAAATACATAATTGCTCCTTCCATACTTGCGTCTGATTTCGCAAGATTAGGAGATGAAGTCAAAAATGTTATGAATGCAGGTGCAGATTGGGTTCACTTTGATGTAATGGATAATCATTATGTTCCTAATTTAACTATAGGACCAATGGTTTGCAAAGCTTTAAGAGATTANGGNNTNGANNATTTNATTGATGTNCATTTAATGNTTGANCCNGTNGANGAACTTGCCCANAGCTTTATTNAAGCAGGTGCAGATTTAATTAGTTTTCATCCCGAAGCAACAAAGCATATTCACAGATCAATTCATGCCATTAAGGAAAAGGACTGTAAAGTTGGGTTAGTTTATAACCCTGCAACCCCACTTCATACTCTTGATAGCGTAATAGATGATATTGATTTGGTATTAATAATGAGTGTTAATCCTGGCTTTGGAGGGCAAAAATTCATCCATAGCTCTCTGGAAAAAATTTCGAAAGTGAGAAAAATAATTGATGACTCTGGTAAAAACATTCGTCTTGAAGTTGATGGTGGAATAAATAGTGAAACGATAGGATTGGCTGCTTCAGCTGGAGCAGATACTTTTGTTGCAGGCTCAGCAATCTTCAATACGGAAAATTATGAGCAAACAATATCGGATCTTCGTTCAAAGATCACTTAAATTTTTTTTAGTTCTTTTTATATCATTTGATGGCTTTTCAGCAGATGAAATTAAAATTAATGATCTCTTGAATAATATTGAAGTTGTATCTAACTCAAACGAAAGAAGAAAGGGTTTGATGTTTAGGAAATCTTTGCCCGAAAATGACGGCATGTTCTTTATTTGGGATTATAAAAAGAGACAATGCATGTGGATGAAGAATACTTATATTCCTTTAAATGTTGCATATATTGATAGTAAAGGGAAAATATTAGAAATTTATGAGATGCTTCCAATGTCAGAGGAATCTATATGCTCTAAAAAAAGGGTGAAGTATGCGCTTGAAGTGAACCTAGATTGGTTCAAGAGAAATAATATATCCATTGGAGATGAAATAGACATAAAAGAGATATTAGATAATGATAACTAAAGAAGAATACATACAATATGCCTCTGAAGGTTTTAATGTTGTACCAATTTCTAGAGAATTAGATATTGATTCTGATTCACCACTAAGCCTGTACTCAAAAATTAAAGATAAAGAAAATACTTTTTTATTAGAATCAATTGAAGGAGGTGAAAGATGGGCACAATACTCAATAATTGGCCTCAATTGCTCTGATTATATAAAAGCTTCAGATAACCACATTGAAGTTAAAGAATGCGGTCAAATATCTTCGTATCAATCAGATAATCCTTTAGAAGAAATTAAAAAAATAATTACTAAATACAAAACTCCAAATATTGAAAATTTACCAAGGTTTTACGGTGGCTATGTAGGTTATTTTGCATATGAAAGTTCGAAGTATGCAGAAAAAAAAATAAAAGACCTTAAAGATAAAACATCTAAGTTCAAAGACCACATGCCTGACATATATTTGATAAAAGCAAACAAATTAATAATTTTTGATAATTTTAGTCAAAAAAAGTATGCAATTTATAATGCTAATCCCTCAAATTGTTCATATATTGAAGCTCTAGATTTTGTTGAAGATATTGAAGAGCACATAGATCAAACAAAAAACTATATTGAACCCAGTTATAAAGATATAACGGGAGTTTTCGAATTCCAATCAAATTTTTCTAAAGATAGTTACATTCAAAATGTTAAAACTATTAAAAATTACATCAAAGAGGGTGATGTAATGCAGGTAGTTCTTGCCCAGGATTTTTCTTCTGCATTCGATGGTAATTCATTTCACTTGTATTCAGCACTGCGAAAATTAAATCCTTCACCTTATATGTATTATTTAAATTTGAATGAATGCAAAGTTATAGGAGCTTCTCCAGAGATTTTAGTTAGGCTTGAAGAAGATGACGTCACGTTGAGACCAATTGCTGGGACCAGAAAAAGAGGTGTTGATGAGAATGAAGATGAAAAAAATGTAAAAGAATTACTATCCGACCCTAAAGAGTTAGCAGAACATTTGATGTTAATTGATTTGGGAAGAAATGATGTAGGTAAAGTTTCTAAAATAGGCAGCGTAAAAGTAACTGAGAAAATGGTCATAGAAAAATATTCTCATGTGATGCATATAGTTTCTAATGTAGTTGGTAAGTTATTAAATGGTCTTGGTGCACTAGATGCGCTAAAAGCAACGTTGCCAGCAGGCACTTTATCAGGCGCGCCAAAGATTCGAGCTATGGAAATAATTAACGAGTTAGAGCCAAGCTCCAGAGGAATATATGGTGGTGCGATAGGCTACATATCATGGAATGGAAATATAGATACTGCGATCGCCATAAGAACAGCTGTAATAAAAGATGGATTAATTCATGTTGGAGCAGGCGCAGGAATTGTTGCCGATTCAGACCCCGAAAGTGAATGGCGTGAGTGCGTGCAGAAATCCAAGGTTTTTGCTGATGCTATGGAGATGATCTCGTGATAATTGTTATAGATAACTATGATAGTTTTACCTACAACCTTGTTCACTATGTAGGCGAGTTTGAGTCTGACATAAAAATTCTTCGAAATGATGAATTATCAGTTTCAGAAGTCTTAGAATTCGAACCAGATAAAATTATAATATCACCAGGCCCATGTACTCCTAAAGAGGCTGGGATTTCTGAAGAATTAATTAGATTATCAAATATTCCTTTGCTTGGAGTATGCCTTGGCCATCAAGCAATTGGATCAGCTTTTGGAGGAAGAATAATAAAAGCACCAGATATTAATCATGGTAAATCTTCTAAAATAATGCATGATGCTTCGTCACTTTTTCAAGGAATTGAAAGTCCATATGAAGTTGTTAGATATCATAGTTTAATTATTGAGATGGATTCACTTCCAAATGAGCTAAAAGTAACTTCAACTTTGGTGGATGATAAAAGCATAATAATGTCTATAGAGCACAAAAGTAGGCCGATTTATGGTGTTCAATTTCACCCTGAATCAATTGATACTAA
Source organism: Gammaproteobacteria bacterium (assembly GCA_002710265.1). Lineage (GTDB taxonomy): Bacteria > Pseudomonadota > Gammaproteobacteria > Magnimaribacterales > D2472 > SAR86A. The sequence continues at coordinate 6,339 of PAJW01000028.1, forward strand.
AAATGGAAAAAAATTAATCGAGAATTTTTTAAAAATTTAATGAACGAATATATAAAAGCAATACAAAGTAATAAAGATTTATCAATAGATGAGATGCAGGCTGCGATTAATCAGATTATGTCTGGCAAAGCAGCAGATTCTGAAATCGAACTATTTTTGTTGGAGCTAAACAAGAAAGGCATATCTGAAGATGAAATAAGTGGCGCAGCATTAGTTATGCAACAGAAATCCCTAAAGTTTGATATTGGAGATGGAGCTAATATTGATACATGTGGAACCGGAGGCACTGGATTACATACTTTTAATTGTTCCACAGCTTCATCTTTTGTTGCTGCAGCTGGCGGTGCAAAAATAACAAAACATGGTAATAAGGCCATATCAAGTAAATCAGGCAGTGCTGATTTTTTGACTGAAGCTGGAGCTGATATTGGTCATGACAGAAATAAGCTTGAATATATTTTTAAACAAGTAGGGTTTGTATTTTTATTTGCGCCACTGCATCACGAAGCTATGAAGTATGTTATGCCAGCTAGACAAAAAATAAATGATAAAACTATTTTTAATCTACTTGGTCCTCACACAAATCCTTGTAATGCGAGGAAACAAATAATAGGTGTATATAATAAGAAATTGCTTCAAACTTTTTGTAGAGTTTCCAAAAGTCTTCACATGGACCATGTATTAGTAGTTCATGGGAGTGATGGCCTCGATGAGATAACAATTACTGGTGACACCTATGTATCTGAGTTAAAGAATAATGAAATATCAGAATACATAATATCTCCAAAAGAACTTGGATTAAAGACAGCATCATTGGATATGATTAGTGCAATTTCTCCAAGAGATAGTTTAATGCTGGTAAAAGAAGCTTTCTCAGGAAAAAATTCACCAGTTCAAGACATGATTGCTCTAAATAGTGGCGCAGCGCTTTACATCGCTAAAATTGTTAAATCAATAAATGATGGTATTGAGTTGTCTTTTGAGCTTATGAGAAATGGGAATGCAGCCAATAAATTAGAGTCTTATGTAGAGGCCTCAAATCAATTATGAATATACTTGATGAAATAGTAGCAAACACCAAATCAAAACTAGAAATTAAAAAATCTAGGATAGGTCTCAAAGAACTCCTTGCAAAAATAGATAACAAATCTATAAGAGAAAGTAATTTTAAAAAAAGCTTGTTAAATAAAGATGAAGCAATAATTGCTGAGATTAAAAAGGCGTCACCAAGCGCAGGAATAATAAGTAAAGATTTTGATCCTGTATTAAAGGCAAAAGAATACGAATCATTTGGAGCAGCAGCATTATCAATACTAACCGAAGAAGATTATTTTTTAGGCAGTATTAATTATTTAGTTGATGTTAAGGAAGTCTCTGACCTTCCAATTCTAAGAAAAGATTTTATTATTGATGAATATCAAATTTATGAGTCGAAGTTAATTGGTGCTGATTGTATTTTATTAATTGCAGCTATCTTGAGTGATGAACAATTACAAAACTTTATCAATATTGCACATCAACTAGGATTAGATTACATCATTGAAGTACATGACAAAGATGAACTATCAAGAGTAGAAATTTTTTCAAAAGCAATTATTGGAGTGAACAATAGAAATTTAAAAACATTTGATGTGGATATTAATAACTCAATATTGCTACGAAACGAATTCAAGCAAGATAATGTTTTTGTGTCTGAATCCGGCATAAAGTCTCGAAAAGATATAGATATGTTGAAAGAAAATGAAATTAATGTATTTTTGATAGGCGAGAGCTTAATGAGAGGAGATTTCTTTGAAGCTTAGGGAGTGGCAAGAAAAAGCTTTTCCTTTATGGTGGGCTAAAAAAAGAGGAATCATTAAAGTTGTTACAGGTGGAGGTAAAACCTTCTTTGCTATTTATTGCCTAAAAAAGTATTTAATTGAGGATTCAAACAAATCAATCTTGATTGTTGTACCCTCTATTGCATTATTAGATCAATGGTATGAGAGCATCGCACAAAATTTTGCTGATAAAGAAATATCTCTAAACGGTGGGGGAGAAAAATCAGATTCTATCTCTAAGATTTGTATAACGACAATTGATTCATTAAAAAATATACTCAACGAAATCAATCCAGAAAATACTCTCTTAATTGTTGATGAGTGCCATAAGATTGGAACAGAAAAAAGAGGTGAAATGCTAACAAATAACTGGCACGCAACTTTGGGTTTATCTGCAACACCCGAAAGAGACTATGACGATAACTTTTATATCATCATAAAGAAAATTCTTGGTGACATAATTTTTGATTACGATTATATAGATGCTAGGGAAGATGAAGTAATAGTTAACTTTAAACTACTTTATGGTTATGCTGCATTATTACCGGACGAGGAAGAAAAATATAAGAAATTTACCAAAAGTATTCAGAGAAGGGCAGCAACAATTGGTGGTCAAGACATGAATGATTATCCTCTAAAAATGCTTATATTTAATAGAGCAAGGCTGGTCAAGAATTCAAAAAATAGAATTCCCTATGGCGTTGAGCTCATTCAAAAATATAAGAGAGATAGCTGGATAGTTTTTACTGAAAATAAAAAACAGGCAAAAGAATTTAATCAAATAATCAACAACAAGGGATTTAAATCAGGCATTTATAATACCGATCTTAATGATGAAGAGAGACAAGAGAATTTAGAGTCTTTTAAAAGTGGAAAACTAAATGTTCTAGTCAGCTGCACTGCTTTAGACGAAGGATTTGACATGCCAGAGGCTGATGGAGCAATGATACTCAGTGCGTCATCCTCAAAAAGACAAAGAATTCAAAGAATGGGAAGAGTACTCAGAATCACTGCAAATAAAGAAAATGCTTTAATAGTTACAGTCTATTCTTCAAAAACAGAATATGAAAAGCTCCGAGAAGAATCAAACAGGTATAAGGTTGAAGGCGTACCGGTTAAGTGGCAACAAATGAGCCTATAATATTAATATGTCTTTAACTTATTCAAGTATGCTCGAATTAGGAACAGAGCTCATTCCATTTGATCTTTCAAATACAGTCTCAAAGAAACACTTTTCATCAGATGAGCTTGATAACTCTAAACCATCATTAATTATGTTTATATGTAATCACTGCCCATATGTTATTCATTATCATTCTGAAATAAAGCAAATTTCTCACGATTACAAAGATCAAATCAACATAGTTGCAATTAGTTCAAATGATATAGATAACTATCCTCAGGATGGGCCAAAAGAAATGCATAATTTATGGGAAAAGCTTGGACTATCCTTTCCATATCTTTTTGATGAAACTCAAACTATTGCAAAAGCTTATAAAGCAGAATGTACTCCAGAATTTTACCTTTTTGATACTAATAGAAAGCTTGTTTATAGAGGAAGATTGGATGAAAGTTCGCCAAATTCAAATATTCAACCATCTGGCAAAGATATAAGAAACGCTCTAGATAATTTATTCAATGATGAAGAAATAAGCAATGACCAATTTCCATCAATGGGATGCAATATTAAATGGAAGTAATTGATTTTTTTAGATTAGTTTTCTATTAAAAGATTTGGTTTTCCTTCCTGTTTTTGTATTTGAAATTCGTCATACAATTTTCCAGTAGCATCATAAGCACGGAATCTTAATTTATTTTCTTTGATATCAATTATCTGATATAGCTGAGTATTTTCACCAAGTTTTTTTGCGTAATTGCCTTTAGTAATTTTATACATTTTAGGACCACTTACTGATACAACATGCACTGTACCAATTTCCGGATCATAGGCTTGTTGATAACCAGTTGGAATATTTTTAACTCCTTTCAAATCAACAAGGCCAGTTCTTGAGTATGTGTGATCATGTCCACTTAAAACCAAATCGACCTTAAATTCATCTAAAAGAGGCTTCCATTGTTGACGCATTTCTTTATTGTCTCTGTTTGAAGCTGGAGAGTACATTGGGTGATGAAAAGTCATAATAGTCCAACGATTTGGGTTATTTTGAAGAACCTTTCTTAACCAGGGGACTTGTTTTGCAGTTTCAATGTTTGAGTCCAAAGAAATGAAGCGAACTCCTTGGTAGTCAATATAATATACAGTTTCTTTAAGACTATCATCAGGTACATCTTGTATTGGAAATGAAAATTGTGGCCTCCAATGACTACTGATATTTTTGGTCTTAGTCTTATCCCTTAAGCGATCGTACAGTGGTGCTTTACCTCCAAAAACAGACTTATTAATAAGATCTTTTTTTGAAAAACCAGTAATTCTTTCAATACCTTCATCAGCGCCAACTATTTGCCCAGAATTTGTTATTTTAATAATTCCTTTCTGATTTTCAGAGTCTTTAACTTGAACTTCAAATGTTGTAGGCGAGTCATTTTTATAAGAAACAATGTCGATATTGATGTTTTTACCGGCTTTTGTTCTCCAAATCCTTTTTGCATCTGAGCCTGAATGATATTCGTGATTTCCAGGTGTTGCTATAACTGGAATAGTTCCATTCACCCAATCAGGACCTTGATGCCATTCACCCCATTGAGAGTCCATATCATGCTCATCAACCAGATCGCCTGCATGAAGTGTGAATGCAGCGCGTGGAGCATCACGAAAAGCTTCTCTAAAAACTCTTGACCAATGAGTTTTGACTTCATTTTGGGCATCTCCAAAGTAAATAAAACTAAACGGCTTTTCTTCAAAACTTGCAGTTCTAAAATGATAATACTCTGTCCAGTTAACTCCATCCCCAACTCGATATGTGTAGAGTGTATCTTGTTCAAGATTCTTAAAAGTAACACTATGATAATGTGCTTCATTAATATCACTTTTAAAGTAAGTTGTTTCAGCATCAAACTCTTTCGGTCTTAAGGTTCTTCCATTTGCATTAGCTATTGCCAACTGCGCAAAGGCTTTTTTTACTGAGATGTCAGTTCGCCAATTTACTGACTGAGTTGTTGCAGGACTATCATTCCAAGTTAAAACAACTCGATCAGGAAGTGGTGTTGGAAGGTGTGCCATTTCTGGCGGAAACTCTTTAGCGCTCCATTTTTGATGAGCAATTGTATTTATACAAAAAGAAATACATAGAAATAAGAATATCTTTTTCATCTTAATTCAGGTCCGTATCATAAGTTTCCGTCAATGCCATTACTGAAATTAGGGTTAGAATCGATGCAAAAGCAATATATACAGATACCCAGAATATATCAAAATCTGTCCATAATTTTGCAGCAATGGTCGGAGCAAATGCTCCTCCAGCAATTGCACCAAGCTGATATCCAAGTGTGGCTCCTGAATATCTTACTTCTGTTGAAAATAATTCTGTAAAGAATGCAGCTTGAGGACCATACATCATTGCAAGAAATGATAATCCAACAGAGACAGCAATAACTATTAACCAAAAATTACCTGTATCAACTAAAGGAAAAATCAAAAATGCCCAAACTGCAGTAAGAATTGCACCTGCCATAAATATTCCTTTCCTTCCGTTTCTATCTGAATAGGAAGAAAACATAAACTGAACAGGAACCATAACAGCAGACCCTATAAGAACAGCTGAAAGCATATCATTTCGAGTCATATCAGCACTTTTTACTCCATAGGCAAGCAAGAAAGCTACAAGAATATAAAATGTTACCTGTATCGATAAAAACGCACCTGCTGCTAAAGCAATTCTCTTGGGATATTTAATTAGAGCTTCAAGTACTGGAGATTTTTGTATATCTTTATTAGAAACTTGATTTTGTGAAGCTCTAAGGTTTTGGAGTTCTCTAAATGCTTTTGTATCCTCCATTGTTAATTGAATATACATACTAATTCCAATTAATATTGCACTTGCCAAGAATGGTATTCTCCACCCCCATGACATAAATGCATCATCAGGTAAGAGGGCGCTCGTTGAAATAAAGGCTAGGTTTGCAAGAATAACTCCGATGGGCGCACCGGCTTGAGCATATGCGCCATAATACCCACGTTTATTTGAGGGAGCACTCTCAGTCACTAGAAGCATAGCTCCACCCCATTGACCACCAATTGCAAGTCCTTGAGCAAATCTCAATGTNGTTAAGAGTATTGGNGCTGTAACNCCAATCATTGCATAAGTAGGNAGNANNCCTATTAGAGTNGATGCAANTCCCATTAACATTAGTGCTGCCACAAGAGTTTTNTTTCTNCCNACTTTATCGCCNNAGTGTCCAAAAATAATTCCGCCGATTGGTCTTGCAATAAAACCTGCTGCAAAAGTTAACAATGAGAGTATTAGAGCGGTTGATTCTGATACTTCACCAAAAAATGCAGTTGGAAAAACTAATGCAGCAGCTGCTCCATACAAGAAAAAATCATACCATTCGATACTTGTTCCAGCTAAGGCAGTTAATGCTACTTTGCGCATGGAGGATTCTTTATTCATAGAATTATTTAATTGCATAAATTTAAATTAAATATATGCGCTTGAAGAAGTCATAACTTTAGCTGTAACTTCCATGACTTTTTTTGTTGGTGATTCTAACTNTTCAGCTCCAGATTCATTAGCTTGCCCTGCATGAAGATCTTCATCAGCTTGCATAGTCTTAAGAATCTCAATAGTTTCTTTATCCTTTTGTGAAATTTTATCCAAATGTTTTTGAAGATGTATTACAACTTGTTTTTCAGTTTCTTCTACAAAGCCTAAACTTGTTTTTTCACCCATAGAACCAAAAATTGCGCCTATTGCGAACGAACCTGCATACCAAAGAGGATTTAACAAGGAACTTTTACCACCAAGTTCGTCAAGCCTTTTCTTACACCAAACTAAATGATCTGTTTCTTCATCACCTGCATGTATTAGGTGTTCCTTAATTTTAGGATCCCTACAAACAAAAGCCTGGCCTCTGTAAAGGGCTTGAGCTGCAACTTCTCCTGCATGATTTATNCGCATCATTTGGATTGAAAGATNTTTTTCTTTTTTAGAAAGCTCTTCAGTATTTTTTTCTTTTGGANTTGGTGGATACTCCCTATCAGTACCACTTTTTTTGTCAGAAAGAGTTCTTAAAGCTATATCAAGCTCAGTGACTATGTTGTTNAAAATACTCATTTAATACCTTTAAAACCAATATCTTTTCTGAAAAAAGCTCCATCAAAATTTACTTTCTCGACAAGATTATATGCTTTTTCCTGAGCCTCTTTCAAATCAGTTCCTAAGGCCGTTGCGCAGAAAACTCTCCCCCCACTTGTAACAACTTTGTCATCTTGTAATTTGGTTCCAGCATGAAACAATTTAGTTTCTGGGTCTTCATTACTATCAAAAGACACCTCTTTATTCGATNCATATGACTCAGGATANCCATCAGAGGCAATAACAACTCCACATGAGTGTTTATTACTCCAATCAATTTGATGAGAATCTAAATCATNATTAATAGCTGATAGGCAAAGCTGAACTAGACTAGANTTAAGTCTAATCATNATNGGTTGAGTCTCAGGATCTCCAAATCTGCAGTTAAATTCAAGNACTTTAATTTCATTATCCTTAATCATTAAGCCAGCATATAAAAATCCAAGATACGGATGACCTTCTTTGATTAAGCCATTTACTGTGGGATACATAACTTCATTCATAATCTTTTTATTAAGCTCTTCTGAAACTATTGGAGCTGGAGAATATGCACCCATTCCTCCAGTATTTAGTCCAACATCTCCTTCGCCAACAGGCTTATGATCTTGACTAGTTACTAAGGGCAAGACCTTGTCTTTGCTTACTACAGCAATGAAGGAAGCTTCCTCACCCTCAAGAAATTCTTCAATAACCACTCTTCTTCCTGCTCTACCAAAAGCTTTTTCTTTAAACATACTTTTGAGCGCCTTTTCAGCTTCTGAAAGATTTTCGCAAATAATNACACCCTTACCGGAAGCTAGTCCATCTGCTTTTACGACAGTTGGGTATTCAATTTTCTTTAAATGACTAGCTGCATCATAGAAATTGCTGAACGAGGCATATTGAGCAGTTGGAATACCATATTTTACAAAGAAATTTTTTGAAAATGTTTTAGAGCCTTCAAGTTGTGAAGCATATTTCGATGGACCAAAAGAATTAATGCCATGTTCATGTAAGTANTCTGAGAGNCCATCGACCAAGGGCTNTTCAGGCCCAATTATTACAAGCTCTATAATTTTGTTTTTACAAAAGTTTTTTATTGACTCAAATTTGTTGATATCAAGTGGAATATTTGAAATCTTATCTTCCATTGNAGTNCCTGCATTTCCAGGAGCAACAAAAACTTGTTCAACACTTGGNTCTTGAGCTGCTTTCCAAGCAAGAGCATGNTCTCTTCCACCCGATCCAATTACTAGTACTTTCATTAGTGTCTAAAATGTCTNANGCCTGTNAACATCATTGNAATATTATGTTCATTAGCTGCTTCAATCACTTCTCCATCTTTTATTGATCCACCAGGCTGTATTATTGATGAGATGCCACTTAATGCAGCTTTATCTATTCCATCTCTAAAAGGGAAAAAAGCATCTGATGCCATGGAGGCATTTGTTACATCTAAACCTTCTTCTTTTGCTTTTAAGTTAGCAATTTCTGCACTTATGACTCTGCTCATCTGCCCAGCGCCGATTCCTATTGTCTGTTTGTTTTTCACATAAACTATAGCATTACTTTTAACAAATTTTGCAACTTTCCAAGCAAAGAGTAAGTCATTTATTTCTTCTTCTGATGGCTCTCTTTTTGTAACGCATTTTAAATCAGCTGCATTGATTTTTTTGTGATCATCATCTTGTATCAAAATCCCACCAGATACTTTCTTAATTATTCCTGGATATTCATTGTCGATGCCAATATCTGCTTTTAAAACTCTAATATTTTTTTTAGAAGATAATTCAACCAAGGCATCCTCATCAAAATCAGCAGCAATAATTAGCTCAACAAACTGTCTCTTATTAATCTCTGCTGCTGTTTTTGCATCAAGTTTTTTATTGAAAGCAATAATACCTCCAAATGCTGAAGTTGGATCTGTTTTAAAAGCAAGGTCATATGATTCAAAAACACCAGTCCCCTCAGCAACTCCGCATGGGTTAGCATGCTTTACGATTACACATGCAGGATTATCAAACTCTTTAACACATTCCCAAGCCGCATCCGCATCAACAATATTGTTATATGACAGTTCTTTGCCTTGAATAATTTGTGCATTAGCTATATTTTTTTGCTTTAAATTTGAGAATGTTAACAATGAAGCTGACTGATGAGGATTTTCCCCATATCTCAGATTAGTACTGTTATCAAATTTATAATCTGGCATCATCGATGGGCTATCACCCATCATGTATTTAGCTATAGCATCATTATAATTAGCCATAGTCTTGAATACTTTTTGTGCAAATATTTTTCTAGTTTCTAAACTAATTCCATCTTTATTAGTCCATTCATCAAATAATTGACCATAGTCCTCTGGATTAGATACAACCACTACATCCTTAAAGTTCTTTGCTGCTGCCCTTATCATCGTGGGGCCGCCTATATCTATATTTTCTATTGCTTCTTCAAAAGTGCATTCAGATGCAATAGTTTCCTGGAATGGATACAAATTTACGACAACTAAGTCAATAGGTTCATATCCTCTTTCTTGCAAAACTTCCATATCAGAATCTCGTCTAGCTAGTATTCCGGCATGAATTTTTGGATGAAGTGTTTTTACTCTTCCATCCATCATCTCTTCGAAACCTGTAAAGTCTGAAACTTCCATAACTTCTTCAGAAATCTTCAAAATGGCTTTATATGTCCCACCGGTTGAAAGTATTTTTACGTTTTGAGAAACAAGAAAATTTACTAACGCTTCTAGATTAGTTTTATCAGACAAACTTACAAGAGCAGTTTTGGGCTTAATAAAGTTCATTTTGAAATATTATATTTTTTTAGCTTAGTTCTTAATGTAGTTCTATTGAGACCAAGAATTCTTGCTGCTTTTGATTGATTATTATTTGAAAATTTCATTACTGCATTTAAAAGAGAAGGTTCAACCTCATTTAAAACAAGTTGATATACATTAATAGGAGTATTTTGTTGATCAAGCTGATTAAAATATCTATTCATTGCCTTCCTTACCTCATCTTTCAAAGGTTTTTTTGAATAACTATCAAAAGAATTTTTTTTACTTTTCAAAATAGATAAGATTTAATTTATAGGAGTATTTAGTTTACAGTTGTTTAAAAATTGCTCAATACTTTTTTAGAGATTCACGTAGGTTTTTTTGTTACCAAAAGTTTGAAACGATACAACACTAGAATTTTTTAAAAATATCTTAGTAATTGACACATAATCAGGATGAAAATATAAGATTGTATCTGACTTAGTAATGTTGCTTAGAATAGAATTTATCACCATAAAATGACAAAAAATAATTGAATTTTTTTGAAATGAAATAACTCTTTCATATATTTCTTTATCCCATTTCTTAATTTCTCTAGGTAGAGTCTTTTTGTCCATTGTAATTATTCTCTTTAACCAGTCTTGTTTCATATTATCTGCAATATCTTTTGATGGTATCTCATTGAAAGTCTCATCAATTGAGATTTTTTTTTGAAATTTATTTGCTAATGGTTTTGCAGTTTCAATGGCTCTGGCTTTTGGACTAGATATAAAATCAAATTTATTAAGCCTTTGCAGTTCATCATTTTCAAGAATTGACTCAGCTTGCTTGCAGCCAATAGAACTAAGACCAGGATCCTTGTGAGTACCCCATGCATTTGCAGCCTCACCGTGACGTATAAATATTAATTTAATCTCTGACATTTATTTTCCAGCTATAGCTATAATAATCAAGTGAGAATTCATAGAGTATATTGTAAATCTTTGTCAGGGCCTAATGAGCATTTTGATTTAGATGAGCCACAATCACGCCATTTAATAAAAGCTTTGAGAATTAAAGAAAATGACGTTGTTGAAGTATTTGACGGTATGGGCTGTGTTGCAAATTGTGTTGTAACAAAACTGACCAATAAACTATGTTCTTTAGAGAGAACTGGTGATATTAATACTGAAAGAGAACCAAATAATAAGATAAGCGCAATAATTCCAATTATAAAAAAAAATAACTTCAATTTTATGCTTCAAAAGATGTCAGAAATTGGTGTGAATAGTTTCCTGGTTTATAAGCCAAATAATATAGACCAAAGTGTAGCAAAAAAAGATATCTCTAATTTTTTAGATAAAGCTAAAGAAATAGTAATAAGTGTTTGTAAGCAATGTGGAAACAATTTTTTACCTTCAATTAGTAGTTATAGCAATTTAGAAAGCGCCATGGATAATATTGATAAAAAAAGTAAGATATTTGCTTTTGATACTGAGGCAACAGAATTTTTTACTCAAGAAGAAATAGCGCAAGACTCATCAGTTATCATTGTGACAGGACCCGAGTCAGGATTTTCTATAAATGAATTAGACTTTTTAGAAGCCAATAAAGTCGATATAAGGTATTTAGGAAAAAATATCCTACGTTCTGAGACAGCACCTATCGTAGTTTCAGCAATAATAAAAAACCACTTTGGTAGAATGAATAAATGAGTCAAAAAATTCTATATATAACTGATACATTGGAGAACTTAGATTTAAAGAAAGATACTTCTGTATTGATGATGGAAGAATCTTTGAGTTTGGGCTTTGATGTTTATCAATGTGAAATAGATAAGCTGTATATAGAAAACACTATGGTAAGGGCATCTCCTAAAAATATTACAATAGCGGACACAACAAAAATAGAATCTAACCCTTCATCTGAAATTAATTTGAGCGAGTTCAAATATTGTTTTATGAGAAAGGATCCGCCTGTAGATGAAGATTATATAAATACACTTCATTTTTTAGGGCTCGCAGGGGCCCAAGGAACTATTGTTTATAACAACCCAGTGGCAATTAAAGAATTTAATGAAAAAATATTTGCTTTACATTTTGCTGAATATATTCCTGAAACATTGGTGACTAGCAAAATAAAACAAATAGATTTATTTCTAAACAAAAAACAACCAGTTGTAGTTAAGCCTCTTGATGGAATGGGTGGGAAATCAATTTATAAGATAGAAAAGCTAGAAGTAGAAGAAATGAAAATACTAGAAGATATGACAAGCAATGAAAGTACTCATATTATCGTACAAGAATTTATTGAAGAAATTTATGAGGGCGACATTAGAGTATTAATTATTCATGGCAAACCTTTTC
>PAJW01000029.1 GCA_002710265.1 Gammaproteobacteria bacterium
TTCTGCTGTAAGGCTCACACATATTCCTACCGGTGTTGTTGCTCAATCTCAAAGCGATAGATCGCAACATAAAAATAAAGAAAATGCATTAAAACAATTAAAATCAAAGCTATACGAGTTAGAATTACAAAAACAAAATGAAGAACAGCAAATGCTTGAGGATAGTAAATCTGATATAGGTTGGGGGAGTCAGATTAGATCTTATGTTTTAGATCAATCAAGAATTAAAGATTTAAGAACTAATCATGAGACAGGAAACACATCAGCGGTTCTTAACGGTGACTTAGATGATTTTATGAAATCATCTTTAAAAGCAGGAATATAGATGGATAAAGATAATCTTGGTGGCGAAAAAGCCATCATTGAAGAAAGAAGAAAAAAACTGGAACAGCTTAGAAATAAGGGTAGTGCTTATGGAAATTCTTTCAAACCAAAAAATAATGCTAAGTCTCTTCTTGAGAAATATGGAGACCTATCTAAGGAAGATTTAGTTGTAAAAGATATTAAAAATATTTCAATAGCAGGTCGTATTGTTCTTAAAAGAGTCATGGGGAATGCTAGTTTTGCTACCCTAAGAGATTCATCAGGAGATATTCAGATTTACGTTACAAAAAATAACGTAGACGAAGATGTATATGAAGATTTTAAAACATGGGATTTAGGAGATATTGTTGGTATTTCAGGGTCATTGTTTAGAACTAAAACTAATGAATTGACTATTGATGTATGGGATCTTGAAATGATAACCAAATCATTAAGACCTATGCCCGAAAAATTTAAGGGCCTTACAGATATCGAAGCTAGATATAGGCAAAGATATTTAGATTTAATGACCAATAACTCTACAAAAGAAGTGTTTATAAAGAGAACTAAAATTATTGATTCGATGAGAAAAAAAATGAATGAGATCGGGTATCTTGAAGTAGAGACACCAATGATGCATCCTCTTGCTGGTGGGGCTGTTGCTAGACCTTTTGTTACTCAACATAATGCACTTGGGCAAGATTTATATCTTAGAATAGCTCCTGAGCTTTATTTAAAAAGGCTTCTTGTGGGAGGCTTTGATAAAGTCTTTGAGATAAATAGAAGCTTTAGAAACGAAGGACTTTCTACAAAACATAACCCTGAGTTTACCATGATGGAATGGTACGAAGCATATGCAAGCATGCAGGATCAAATGAATCTAACTAGAGATATTATATTAAATGCTGCCAAAGCTGCATCATGCAAAGATATTATCGAATGGGATGGAGTTTCGATTAATATGAAAAAATTTAATCAATCTACTTTAACTGAACTGGTGCTTGAATATAATGTCGAATTATCAGAATCTGATATCGATGATGAAAAAAAATTATCCACTTTCTTAAATAGTAAAAAAATTAAAGTTGAAGAAAGCTGGGGAGTTGGAAGAATGTTGCTTGAGATATTTGAAGAAACAGTTGAATCAAATTTAATAGATCCTACTTTTGTAACAGAGTATCCAGTTGAAGTTTCACCATTATCTCGAAGAAATGAGGATAATCCTAATTTTGCAGATAGGTTTGAGTTGTTTATTGGAGGTAAAGAATTTGCAAATGGCTTCTGTGAACTTAATGACCCTGATGATCAGGCATCTAGGTTTGAAGATCAAGTGGCAGCAAAGGATTCTGGAGACAAAGAAGCAATGGACTATGACCAAGATTATATCACTGCTCTTGAACATGGAATGCCTCCAGCTGTGGGGGTTGGTTTGGGCGCGGACAGGCTGGTTATGTTACTTACAAATCAATCTTCAATAAGGGATGTATTACTTTTCCCTCAGCTGAAGTCATAAATTTACCACCTAAACTTATCAAAATTTTCAGGATTTGCCCAACCTTTGGGATTATTCCAGGCTCTTTTGTTATTGTAGGTTTTTAAATTGTATGAAAAGCATTTCAACATAATGTTTTGATCTCTTAATTCAGTCTGGAACCCAAGTTTAAGCATCATCGAATCAATTTTCTTATCATCACCAAAGTCTGTAAAAATTACAATTTTCTGACTTAATAAATTTTTAATTATTCCTAAATCAGTCTCAGAAACCTTAATGTCATCGAGAAGAAAAAAAATATCACAATTATTAAATGAATCTTTGTTAACAGATGGCTCTACATTTATATTTTCTATACTTGTCTTTTCAAGCCTTTTTATAAATCTAGATAAGTCTTCCTTAGTTATAATTGTTATTATTTCTGCCTTTTCATCGTCAACAATGTTGTATATGTAGCTTTGAAGAATTTTTTCTTTTTTTATCATCTCATCAAATGTTTTACTGCTTCTTTTTCAGAGAGCAATTCATCAATTGATATCTTAATCTTATCTTTTGCAAAGTCTGAAAGAGAAATATCTCGTTTTATTTCTATACTTCCATCATGCATTCTCATTAAAGGAAAACCACAAATTAAACCTTCTGGAACATTGTAAGCTCCGTCACTCGATATAGCTGCGCTGAANCANGNNTTGGATTCAGAAGGNTGNTCACANGCCATNACAGTATCTATNGCAGCTTTAGCTGCTGAAGTCGCTGATGAAGCTCCTCTNGCATCAATAACTGCTTTTCCTCTTTGTTGAACAGAGGGAATGAAACTATCTTTAATCCAACTTTTATCATTCAAGATAGAACTTCCTAAAGCACCATTAATTAGAACATTTTCAACATCAGGATACATCGTAGGGCTATGGTTGCCCCAAATAATCATATTTTCTATTTCTGAAATATTTTTATTAGTTTTTTTTGAAATAATCGANTTCGCTCTATTNGAATCAAGCATTGTCATAGCCATCCACAATTGAGATTCATTTTTTGCNGCATTTTTGCCTATAAATGCATTAGTATTTGCTGGATTGCCTACAACTAAAATCTTAGCATCATTTTTTCCATGGGAGCCTATTGCCTCACCCTGATTTACAAATATGCCGCCATTTATGCTCAAAAGGTCAGATCTTTCTTCAATTTTTTTACCGTTATATACAATTCCTCTTGGAATACTTCCAACTAACAAAAACCAGTCAGCATCTTTTGAAGCTTCTTTAAAATCATCTGTGTAACTAACATTACCCATATTTGGAAAATATGAATCTTCTAGTTCCATAACCAAACCCTCGAGTTTATTAACTACCTGAGGAATTTCTACAAGTGCTAAATCAACTTTTTTGTCCCCAAAAGTTCTCCCATCAACCAATCTTGGTATTAGAGAGTAAGCTATTTGACCTGCTGCACCNGTTACAACTACTTTTANTGAAGAGCTCATTTTATTTCCTTTAGATAAACGTTATTAAGCTTCTAATTATATTCCTAAATTAAAATCTAATCCTTATTTTTATTTCATAGTAAATGAGTTTTTTTTTGATTAGAATATAGTTCAAAAGTTAAATTATTTCTCTAACAGGAGTAACAAATGAGCATTAGATTTGATGACAAAGTTGCGATAGTGACTGGTGCCGGTGGAGGTATNGGAAAACAACATGCGCTTGAACTTGCAAAAAGAGGCGCAAAAGTTGTTGTTAATGATCTTGGTGGAAGNGTAGATGGTAGTGGCGCTAGTGATGCAGCTGAAGAGGTGGTTGATAGAATTAAATCCAATGGAGGTGAGGCAATATCTAATGGCGCTAGTGTTACAGATTTAGAGGCTGTAAAGGCAATGGTTAATCAGACAATGGATAAGTGGGGCAGAATTGATATTCTAATTAACAATGCAGGAATACTTAGGGATAAAAGTTTTCATAAAGTAACAATCGATGATTTNAATTTAGTTATGGATGTTCACTTTCAAGGAACCTTAAATTGCACTCATACNGTTTTTCCAATNATGAGAGAGCAGGAATATGGAAGAATTGTTTTTACTAGCTCNTCAAGCGGAGTTTTTGGTAACTTTGGTCAGACTAATTATGGTTCAGCAAAAATGGCCATGGTTGGACTTATGAATACTCTTAAATTAGAAGGGCAAAATAAAAATATATTCACAAACTCTATAACACCTGTTGCATACACAAGAATGACTGAAGGATTAATACCTGAAGACTTTGGNCAGAATCTGCAACCAGAATTTGTTACTCCTGCTGTGATATATCTTTCAAGTGAACANGCTCCNAATGGCGCAATTATGGCAGCTGGCGCTGGAGTTTTTTCAAGAATATTNATTCATGAAACAATGGGTGTCTCTTTGGGTATGGGGGANGATATGACACCAGAGAATATACATGCTANTTGGGATAAAATTTCAGATATGAATGATGCTAGAGCTCTTCAAAATGGNGGCGAACAAACNATGAAGTTTTTTGAATTAATTAATAAATAGACTTAAGAAGAAAAGCTTGGCCTTTCAGCAATATTATTAATATANCTANNTAAATTTGGATAATCTGTAATTTCTATTTTATTTAGTCTTACNAGNAACTGAAGAGATGTCACCATTTGNATATCNGCATAAGTAAACCTATTACAAGANATATAATCTTTNTCTNNAATCAAATNTTCATAATGTTTTAAAGATTTTACTGCTAGNTCTCTTTGNGCAATNCCAAACTCATTATTTTGATTTTCCATTTGGCTCATNTGNGGATGTGTATGCCTNAAACCATGCATTANTGGCATCATCAATTCAAACGATACNCTTGAATACCACATTTCTATTTGNGCAATNTCCATTGGACTTGAACCAAAAAGGTTTGGCTCTGGATNAATACATTCAAGATACCTGCAAATAGCAGTCGTTTCTAAGATTACCTCACCANTATCTAACTCGAGAGCTGGAACTCTCGAGTTAGGTGCAATTTTTNTNTATTCAGGTGTTTTGTGTTCTAGCTTNCCNAGATCAAGATTTTCGATTTGAACATCATNNATTCCTTTTTCAGCAATAAATATCAGTACCTTTCTTGGNCTTGGGGCTACCGGGCTTGAGTATATTTTCAAATACTATTCCCAGTTTAGAGCGCCACCAACTTGATATTCAGTAACTCTTGTTTCAAAGAAATTCTTTTCTTTCCTTAAATCAATTATCTCTGACATCCAGGGGAATGGATTGCTTACTCCAGTAAATTCTTCATCAAGACCTAACTGAGTCAATCTTCTATTTGCAATAAATTTTAAATATTCTTCCATCATTGCCGCATTCATTCCTAGCACACCTCTTGGCATGGTATCTCTTGCATATTGAATTTCTAACTCTGTACCTTCAAGAATCATTTGAGCAGCATCTGATTTCATCTGTTCATCCCAAAGATGAGGATTTTCTATTTTAATTTGATTTATGACATCAATACCGAAATTAACGTGCATAGACTCATCTCTTAATATGTATTGGAATTGCTCAGCTGTTCCCGTCATCTTATTTCTTCTTCCCATTGAAAGTATTTGTGTAAATCCACAATAAAAGAAGATACCTTCAAGAACACAATAAAAAGCAATTAGATTCTTAAGCAATTGCTTATCTGTTTCTTCTGTACCAGTTTTAAAATCAGGATCAGATATCTCTTGAGTGTATTTAAGGCCCCAAGATGCTTTTCTAGCAACACATGGAACTTCTCTATACATATTAAATATTTCCCCTTCGTCCATGCCAAGCGACTCAATACAATATTGATATGCATGGGTATGAATTGCTTCTTCCAGACTTTGTCTAAGAATATATTGTCTGCATTCTGGATTAGTAATTAATCTATATAAAGCAAGAACAAGATTGTTTGCAACAAGTGAGTCTGCTGTTGAGAAAAAACCAAGATTTCTTTTTACAATAACTCTTTCGTCTTCTGTAAGTCCGTCTTCAGATTTCCATAAAACAATATCATTTGTCATATTAATTTCTTGAGGCATCCAATGATTTGCACTTCCATCAAGATATTTTTGCCACGCCCAGTCATACTTGAATGGAACTAATTGATTAAGATCTGCTTTACAATTAATCATCATTTTTTGGTCTACTTGAACTCGACCAGCATTTGCCATCATTTCATCAAGCTCTTCGTTTCCAGCTGTTTCATCGATTGCATTTACAGCTTTTCTTGCTGCTTCTGCTCTTGAGCCTTCTCCTATGTTGGTATTAGCTTGTGGAGCAACTGTTTCAGGCGCTTGTTGAGCAGCAGGTTTTTCTTCTGCCACTGCTTCTGCAGTTTGTTTTACAACTTCATTATTTACTGGAGGTGTTGCTTGAGGAGTTGCATTTTCCTCTTTTCCATAATCATCCCAATTTAACATATTATTTCTCCTTAATTTATTGACATGCCTCGCAATCTGGATCATCCAGTGAGCAAGCATCAGGAATTGGAGCAGGCGCACCCAATTCTTGCGCAGATGACTGATTTGTTTCAGCGCTAACTGCGTTTAGTTTTCCCTGTTGTACGGTAGATTTTTCTGTTGATGTAGCTGCAATTGATCTCAAGTAATATGTTGTTTTGAGACCTGAGTACCAAGCCATTCTATAAGTGATATCTAATTTTTTTCCATCAGCATTACCAATATATAAGTTTAGTGATTGAGCTTGATCAATCCATTTTTGTCTTCTACTTGCAGACTCAACAATATATTTTGGCTCAACCTCAAAAGCTGTTGAAAAGAGTCTTTTTATTTCATCTGGAATTCTAGAAATCTCTAAAAGGCTACCTTCAAAATATTTCAGATCATTAATCATCACATCATCCCATAAACCAAGTTCTTTTAATTTTCTTACCAAATGAGGATTAACAATTGTAAATTCTCCAGATAAGTTAGATTTTACATATAAGTTCTGATACGTTGGCTCTATTGATTGTGTTACGCCGGTGATATTAGATATCGTTGCAGTTGGGGCAATCGCCATGACATTTGAATTTCTCATTCCATCTTTGATTACCTTCTTTCTTAGAGATTCCCAGTCTAACGTTTCTGACCTATCTACATTTAAGTATTCACTACCTCTATTTTCTTCCAATATTTCTAGAGAATCTTTTGGTAATATTCCTTTACTCCAGAGCGAACCTTCAAATGACTCATATGCTCCTCTTTCTTTTGCTAATTCAGTCGAAGCATGAATTGCGTTGTAGCTAATCAACTCCATGCTTTTATCAGCAAATTCAACAGCTTCTTCACTGCAATAAGGAATATCTTGAAGATATAATGCGTCCTGGAAACCCATAAGGCCTAGTCCAATNGGNCTGTGTTTGAAATTAGAGTTTTTAGCAGTATCAACAGANTAATAATTAATGTTAATTACGTTATCTAACATTCTTATNGCAGTTGANACNGTATTCTTTATTTTTTCTTCATCNANAGNTCCNTCTTTCATNTGGTTAGCAAGATTAACTGAGCCTAAATTACAAACNGCAATTTCTTTTTCTGCACTTGTGTTTAGGGTAATTTCNGTGCATAGATTTGATGANTGTATTACGCCTGCATGTTGTTGCGGAGATCGTAAGTTGCATGAATCTTTAAATGTTATCCATGGATGACCTGTTTCGAATAACATTGTTAACATTTTTCTCCATAGCTCTTTCGCTGGAACAGATTTATATTGTCCCATTTCGCCTTTTTCTGCTTTTGCTTCGTATTCTTCATATCTCTCTTCAAAAGCTTTACCAATAAGGTCATGCAGGTCTGGTGTTTCACCTGGTGAAAAAAGTGTCCAGTTTTTATCTTGTTCAACTCTTTTCATGAATAAGTCAGGCACCCAGTTTGCAGTATTCATATCGTGGGTTCTTCTTCGCTCATCTCCAGTATTTTTTCTTAATTCAAGAAATTCTTCTATGTCTAAATGCCAGGTTTCNAAATAACCGCACATNGCTCCTTTTCTTTTTCCGCCCTGATTTACAGCAACNGCTGTGTCATTTGCAACTTTAAGNAATGGAACGACGCCTTGGCTTTTNCCATTAGTTCCTTTTATGTATGAGTTCATTGCTCTCACAGGCGTCCAGTCATTACCNAANCCTCCGGCCCATTTGGATAATANGGCGTTATCTTTCATTGCAGAAAATATTCCATCTAGATCGTCTGGTATTGTNGTTAAATAACAAGACGAAAGCTGTGGTCTTTTTGTTCCTGAATTGAATAGAGTTGGGGTAGAGCTCATATAGTCAAAACTNGACAATAATTTGTAAAATTCAATCGCTCTATCTTCTTTATTTTCTTCTTCTAAAGCTAAACCCATAGAAACTCTCATAAAGAATACTTGCGGNAGTTCGTATCTAACATCATCACAATGAATGAAGTACCTATCATATAAAGTTTGGAGACCAAGGTATGTAAATTGATTATCTCTTGTGTGGTCTATTGCGTTCGCAATTTTATCTAAGTCAAANTCTTTTAGTTCTGGGTTGAGGATATCAAGCTCAATACCTTTATCTATATACGCTTTAAAGGCTGCTGGATAATGTTTTTCCATTTCTTGATAGGTTGATTCCTCAGCAACACCTAGAAAATTTAGTGCTTCGCTTCTTATTTGATCCATTAATATTCTTGCTGTAACAAAAGAGTAATTTGGTTCTTTTTCAACCTTTGTTCTTGCAGACATAACAAGGCTTGTTCTCATATCTGAAATTGAAACACCATCGTAGAGGTTCTTCAAAGCTTCATCCAAAACTTCATTTACTGATACTTCTTCTAAGTCATTACAAGCATCGCTGATAAGGCCAGCAACTTTTTGGACATCAAGTGGAACTAATGATCCATCACTCTTTGTAATATTTATAGCAGGGGTTTCTGGAAGATCAATATCAAGCTTTTCTTTTGTTCTTTCTTGAGTCCTTTCAGCTCTATATAGAATGTATGATTTTGCAACATCAAGCTCTTCAGATCGCATTAATTGAAGTTCGACTTGATCTTGAATCTCTTCTATATGGAGCGTCCCGCCAGACGGCATTCTTCTTTGGAAAACTTCAACAACATTTTCGGTTAGTTGATTAACTTTTTTGTGAATTCTTTCACTTGCTGCAGCATTACCTGACTCTGTAGCTAAAAATGCTTTGGTTATTGCTACTTTTATTTTGTCATCTTCAAATGCAACTACTTTTCCATTTCTTTTTATAACTCTTAATCTACCTGGCGCAGTTGTTTCGATATCAGAGATATTTTGCTGGTTTGTTGTATTTTGATTTTCTTGTTGTTGTATTTCCATTTTTATTTTTGCCCACTAATATCTAAACTTTCTTGAGTTTTCTCTTTTAATTTGTTCTGGAAAAATTTAAGTGTGTCTGCAGTAACGGTAACTTTTTTCTCCTAAACACTAATATACTAATTGTGGACAAAGAATCAAGTAAAAAACACAATATATTGTGACAATTTTCATTTTATCCACTATATAGTGTATATATTATGTTTTTTTACTGTTGGAAATCAGTGCATAAATTGTGGATAATTATGAAATGGGAGAACATTTATGAAAAATTATTTGGCAATTGATCAAGGCACAACTAGCTCAAGATCAATAATATTTAACACTAAATTAGAAAAAATTTATGATTCACAAAAAGAATACAATCTGTTTTATCCAGATGATGGCTGGGTCGAGCTCAATCCAGATGATGTTCTACGAACTGTCGAAGAAACACTAAAAGATGTTTTGATTAAATGTTCAGATGTTGAAGCCTGTGGTTTAACAAATCAAAGAGAAACAACAATTGTCTGGTCAAAGGAAACAGGGGAGCCAATATATCCTGGCATTGTTTGGCAGGATAGAAGAACAAATGCGTATTGTGATAGTCTAAAATTAAAAGGACATGAGGAGCTTGTTAGAAATAAAACTGGTCTTGTATTGGATCCTTATTTTTCTGCTACAAAAATAAAATGGATTTTAGATAATGTCGAAGGAGCGCGAGAACAAGCAGAGAAGGGAAAGTTAGCTTTCGGGACAATCGATTCATACCTAATATACAAATTATCCAACGAACAAAATCATTTTACTGATGTAACAAATGCATCAAGAACTTTATTATTTAATATTTATGAAATGTGTTGGGATCAAGAGCTTTTAGACATTTTTGATATTCCGTCTTCAATGTTACCAACAGTTCTTCCATGTGATGGCGATTTTGGAACAATTGCGCATGAGGGCAATAAGATACCAATCAAGGGAGTAATAGGCGATCAGCAAGGCGCATTAGTTGGACAAAATTGTTTTAGCAATGGCGANATGAAGTCAACATATGGAACAGGATGTTTTTTAATGGTTAATACAAAGGAAAAACCAATACATATCAAAGAGGGATTATTAACTACTGTTGGATATAAAATCAATGGAGAGGTCTGTTATGCAATTGAAGGAAGTATTTATTCATGTGGAAATATTATTCAATGGTTAAGAGATAAAATGAAATTTTTTAATGATGCCAAGGAAAGTGAAAAATTTCTGAGCAATTCAGGTAATTCTAATAATGTTTTGTTCCTTCCGGCTTTTAATGGTCTTGGAGCTCCATTTTGGGATTCTGACATAAGAGGGGGGTTGCATGGCATTACGCAAGATACTTCGATTGAAGACATTGTTACAGCTGCATTTCATTCAATAACTTTTCAAACAAAAGAAATAACAGATATATTAGAAAACAATGACATAGATATAAATAAGCTATTAGTAGATGGGGGTATGGTAGCTAACGAGACTTTTTGCCAAGTTTTATCTGATACACTTCAAAAAGTCATAATTAGACCTGAAGATATAGAGTCAACCGCCTTAGGAGCATGTAAAGTGGCTATGATTGCCTCCGGTGAGACTGCTACAGAGCTTGAAGGAGAAAATAGAGCTTTTAATCCCAATAATGCNTTGCAAAAAATATATGAAGATGGCTTANATGAATGGAGGAGTTACGTAAAAACAAACNTATCTTAATTCAATTCTCANCAATTCACTAAANTCATTAAATAANTTAGTGTTGTGACTAACAATCAAGCATGGNATTTTATTTTCAGAAATATATTCTTTAAGNATGCTTTGNACATTTATGGAGTTTTCATAATCTAGATTTGAAAAAGGTTCATCTAAAATAAGCAGGCTAGGCTCCATTAATAGCGCCCTACAAATTGCAACTCTTTGCATAAGTCCTCCCGATAACTCATGTGGCATTTTTTGTAGGTGACTTTCAAGATTTAATTTTTTAATAACTTTCAGATAAAAATCAGAGTTTCTATTCTTTGATGCAAACAGAATATTTTTTTTTACATTTATGTGAGGAAACAGAGCGAAGTCCTGAAAAACATATCCAATATTTCTATTCTCCGGCAATACAAACTCATNATCATTGGAAAGGATTTTGTTATTTAAAATAATTTNGCCGGACATAGGTTTTTTNAATCCTGCAATAAGATTTAGTAACGTAGTCTTACCGATTCCACTGATGCCCTCTACCACTCCAAAAGTGCTATTTGTAATTTCAAAAGATAAATCTTTAATCAAGAAATTATTATTTAAAGAATAAGAAATATTTTTAACGATTATGCTCATAACTTATAAATCAATATATTCTAATTTACCTTTTTTTGCTTATTTTTTTGAAATAATTTTAAAAAAATTTTTCTTAGATATTAGCCTCCAATGCTTCACCAAACTTAGAATTTTTTAAACAATTGTCTAATATGTTTTATTTATAAACTTTCTTTTATTTTAATACTTGTCAACAGAAAAAAATCATGTTAAAGGGGGCTGCAAATATTGCATACAATTAAGAGACAAAAGATACATAATTTTACATAAATTACTGATTTGCGGTGTTTTTATGTAAAACTGTACATTTTTTATACAGTTATAAGAAAACCCTTATTTTATCGCCTTTGTTATGGTATAAATAAAGTTATCCATAACTTTATCCACAGATTCTGTGGATAAAAAATTTGATAAAAATGACTAAAAAAAATCAAAAAATTAATTTTCCCACTGACTGGGCTGATGCTCTTAATAAAGCACATTTAATCAATAGTTTTGAACGCCCACTAAAAAATGTTTTTAAAGAGCTTAAGCGTAATAAAAAAATTACACCTGATATCAATAATATCTTTAAGGCTTTTGAACTTTGCAAATATAAATCAACCAAAGTTGTAATTTTCGGACAGGACCCATATTTTCAAAAGGGTTATGCAAATGGTTTAGCTTTCTCAGTTGATGAGGGGAAAAAAATACCAAGCTCTCTTAATAATATATTTACTGAAATCAAATCTGATACTGGAAATTTGTATGCTTCAGATGGTTACTTAAAGTGCTGGGCAGATCAAGGCGTGCTTTTATTAAATTCTTCACTTACTGTTGAAATAGATTCTCCTGGGTCTCATTCAAAAATTGGATGGAATGATTTCATAATTGATGTAGTTAAAGTTTTAAGTTCAAAAGAAAATATCGTTTTCATGTTGTGGGGTAATCATGCAAGTTTTTTTGAACAACATATAAATAAAGATAAAAATTTAATTTTAAAATCTTCCCACCCATCTCCACTATCTGCTTATAGAAGTTTTTTTGGGAATAAACATTTTTCTAAGTGCAATACATATTTAACGAGCAAAAAAATTCCAAGAATAAATTGGTGAATTTAGATTATTTTAAGTATGTGAGGATTTTTTTGAATCTCTGGAATTAAATCCTTCTTTACTATTCCGTTGAAGGTTAATTTGTCTTCAATTTTAATTATTTTACCAATAATCTTAATATTTTCATTGGCATCATATTCGCTTGTTGCTATGAATGTTAGAAAACTTCTTCTATCAACTCCAAGGTATTTCATTCTAGCCACAATTTCTTGACCTCTATAACAGCCCTTATCAAATGAAACTCTTAATTTGTCATAATTAAGCTCTAGTGGTCTAAATTTACCAATATCTTCTGGTTCTATAAAATAATTTCCAAGAATTTTATTTCCAGCTTCCCAATTTTCATTTGAAATAGTGGAATCAGGNNTNGTTNTATTNTCTGACATGTAAACATATGTCGAAAAATCNTCGTTTTNAGCAAATGCTTTCAANTTTTCATTTACATCAGATATCAANCCNATNACTTTNATGTNCTTTTCTTCAAATGTAACTGAATTAAATTTAGCAAAAGGNGTNAGTTCATTNANAAGTGTCGAGCTTATNGATTTTTTTACGANAAAGCTGAATCCTTCNTTTGATTTNTTNATAATAAAATCGGCCATTACCAAACCCTTGTGATTACAAATTGATGATAATTGAAACCCATCAACAGATATCTTGTTGATGTCTGAGGTAACCTGCCCCTGAAGAAGATCAATTACTTTTTCAGTATCACCATAAACACCAATAACACACCAGCTATCCAGTTGGAGTGTTCCATATTTAATTAAGTTATTGAGATTGTTATTTTTCAAGTAAAATTAGTAATTAAAACGATATTTTAACCAATGAATCAAGAAATAAACAGAATACTCTGGAAATGCAGAAGAGGTATGAGAGAAATTGACTTATTGTTAAGAGAATTTTCCACAAATAAATTAAAAGAATTAGATGAAAGTGATATTGATATTTTCAATGAAATCTTAAATTATGATGATCAAAAATTGTATGATTATATTTTTAAGAAAGAGCCTTTAGGCAGCAAAAGTCACGAAGATTTCATAGAAAAAAACTTAAAAAAGTTTTCTGAGCAAGGAAACTTTTAGCCTCATCACCTGTCTTAATTCTATGGAAGCATAATATTATGAAAAAAAATTCAAATAATAATGATTCCGAGCTTATTGAAAAAGTTAAAAAAGGTAACGAAATGGCATTTAATTTTCTAATGAATAAATATTACTCCAGGGTTTATGCCTCTTTATTGTCTTTTACAAAATCTAAAGAAGATGCAGAAGACCTAACGCAGCAAACTTTTGTAAAGGTCTGGCAACAAATTAAAACATTTAGAGGCGATAGTGCCTTTTTTACTTGGGTGTACAGAATCGCAATAAACTTAGCAAAAAATTATGTTTCAAGTTCAGGATATAAAAAACAAAGACTTAATTCATCAATTGATGATATTGAAATAGAAATCAAGACATTAGATAACTCTGAATTAAGCCTTATGCATGAAGAATCATTAAAAAATATTAGAAGATTCATTAATTCATTGCCTGAGAGCTTAAGAACAGCATTTACTTTAAGAGAGCAGGACGGTCTTAGCTATGAGGAGATTGGGGTAATCACAGAAACGCCTATTGGCACAGTTAGATCAAGAATATTTAGAGCTAGAGAAGCAATACTCGAGCACATAAAAAAGGAATTAATAAATTATGACTGATATTAAAGAAAAATTATCTGCCTTATATGATGGAGAGCTTGAGAACAACGAAATAGACGATGTTTTATTAGAACTTAATAAAGATGATGGTTTAAAGGAAGCATTATCTTANTATANTATGGCAAGCCTCTCANTTNCTGATAAAAAAGATATAACGCATATTAGTGCTGCAAATNAAAAGANAAGTAAATTCTTTACATCAANNCTTTGGNTNTCTAANTCACTCACCGCTGCNGCNTCAATCATATTAACTATATTTGTGGTNAATAATGCAGACTTCACCAGAATGAATATCAGTGCCGATTCAACAAATAAGATTGCATCAGCTATTAACAGCAAAGAGGCAAAANAAATAGCAGCTACTTCAGATGAGTTCTTAACNGATCACGTCATGAATGTTATTAATGACCCGTCTTTTATGAATTCAGATAAAATTTTAGACCTACGTAATGTTGGTTTTATATCAAATAATGATGGAAACTTTGGATACACAAGAGGGAAAGAAAAATTCAAGTTACGTATTGAAAATAAAGATTTTGGTCTTAAAAAGATTAAATACTGGAAACATGGAAATAAAATGATATACCTAGTGCCAATATCAAACGGCAGAGTTGTTACAATATACGGAAATTTAAGTGCGTCCTCTGCCATACAAATAGCTAATTCAATAAAATAATCGGGAATAAAATGAAAATAATAAATATCAAGTTATCAAGCCTTCTATTGTTGATAATTTTTTCCAAAAATATTGTTGGAGCACTTCCTGAAAATATATCAGAATTAGTAGATTCCTCAGCACCAGCTGTGGTTAACATAACTGCAAAAAAAGAAGTTTCNCAAAGNCAATCCTATGGATATGGGGGCATCCCAGATGAAATGCTTGAAAGGTTTGGTATACCAAGACAATTTAGAGAAATGCCTCAAGAGAGAAGGGAGGCTACCTCATATGGTTCTGGCTTTATATTAAAAGATAACTACATAATGACTAACTTCCATGTGGTTGAAGATGCAACCGAAGTTATTGTNTCTTTATCTGATAGAAGAGAGTTTGTTGCTGAAGTAATAGGAATAGATCCTTTGTCTGATTTAGCTGTTCTTGAAGTGAACGGAAAAGACTTGCCATCAGTAAATATTGGAAATAGTGAAAATTTAAAAGTTGGTGATTGGGTTGTGGCAATTGGGTCTCCCTTTAGTTTTGATTTTTCTGTTACTGCAGGAATTGTCAGCGCCAAAGGAAGAAGTATTCAAAATAATAATATAGGAAATTATGTGCCATTTTTGCAAACAGATGTTGCCATTAACCCTGGAAATTCAGGTGGACCATTGTTCAATTTAGATGGAGAAGTAGTAGGCATTAATTCACAAATTTATTCAAGAAGCGGTGGATACCAAGGTTTGGCATTTGCAATTCCTATAAATGTTGCCGTTGATGTAGCGAACCAAATTATAAATGATGGGGAGGTTGCAAGAGGTTACCTGGGAGTTCGCATGAGTGAGGTTGATAGCGACCTTGCAGATGCTTTGGGTATGAATAAGCCATANGGAGCATTAATAAATGATATCGAAGAAGGGGAGTCTGCTGATCTAGCAGGACTTTTGCCAGGAGATGTTATTATTGAGTTTGATAATAAAGAGATAAAGTTTAGCTCAGACTTACCTCATGTAGTTGGTCAAATAAAACCTAATACTGTTTCGCAGGCNGTCATAATAAGAAATGGAGAAGAAATTGAACTTGATTTTGTCTTAGGAGAGCTTCCTGTAAATAATGAATCTTTTATTCCTGCAAAAACAAATATTTCTTCAGACCCAATTGGTATAAAAGTAGCAGATATTGATCGCGATAACCCATCCATGTCTAACCTGCCTGATGGGGTCATAGTCTCAAGAGTGAATCCCAATTCTCCTGCCTCAGGTAAATTAAATAGAGGAGATTTGATTACAATTATCCAACACAAGCGAAAAAAATATGAAATCTTCGATGTTGATTCATTTGATACTGCTGTCGAAAATTTTTCCTCTGGAGACAAGATTGCCATTCATATCAACAGAAATGGTTCAAGATTAATAAGGTCAATAACTCTAAACTAGAAGCATAATTTACTTATTTATATTATTTGCGAGTAAAATAGCTCCAGTTTATGGATAACATTAGAAATTTTTCAGTAATAGCTCANATCGATCATGGCAAATCTACACTTTCTGATAGNTTAATAGAGTATTGNGGTGGACTTTCCTCAAGAGAAATGGAGGANCAAATACTTGACTCAATGGANATTGAGAGAGAAAGAGGAATTACTATTAAGGCACAAGCAGTTTCTCTTAATTATGAATATAAGGGAAGTAACTATCTTTTGAATTTTATAGATACACCAGGACATGTTGATTTTTCATATGAAGTCTCCAGGTCTTTATCAGCCTGTGAGGGAGCTTTATTAGTTGTTGATGGCTCTCAAGGTGTAGAAGCACAAACTCTAGCTAATTGCTATACAGCTGTGGAGGAGGGATTAGAGGTAGTTCCTGTAATTAATAAGATTGATTTACCTCAGGCAGAACCTGACCGCGTAAAAACAGAGATTGAAGAAATGGTTGGTATAAACGCCTCCGAATCCCCATTAGTGAGTGCAAAAACTGGCGAGGGCATTGAATCTTTACTTGAGATGTTGATATCAGAAATACCTGCTCCTGAAGGAAATCCAAGTCATGATTTGCAGGCTTTGATTGTAGACTCTTGGTTTGATTCATATCTCGGTGTTGTTTCTCTAGTGAGGGTTAAAAATGGGAGAATTAATGCTGGACAAAAGTTTAAAATTCATTCAACAGGACAAACATATAATGTAGATGATATTGGTATATTTTCACCAAAAAAAGTCTCAAAATCTGAATTATCAGCCGGTGAAGTTGGTTACTTGGTAGCAGGAATAAAAGAAATTAAAGGTGCTCCAGTTGGAGATACAATTGTTGGAGCTAATGACGATACTACCGAAGCACTTCCAGGCTTTAAAAAAGTAAATCCTAAGGTTTTTGCATCTATATTCACACTTAATTCTGATGACTATGAAAAGTTTAGAGATGCTTTATCAAAATTAGTATTGAATGATTCTTCTTTGATTTATGAGCCAGAGGTTTCAGATGCGCTAGGTTTTGGATTTAGATGTGGATTTTTAGGAACACTGCATATGGAGGTTGTCAGGGAAAGACTAGAAAGAGAATACGACTTAGACCTCATTTCAACAGCACCATCTGTTGAATATGAAGTGATGAAGACCGACGGGTCAATTATAAAATGTGATAATCCATCACAGCTTCCTATACCAAATGAAATTGACGAAATAAGAGAGCCAATTGTTAGNACCACCATAATCTCNCCTAATGAATATGTTGGAAATATTATTACATTGTGNACTTCAAAAAGAGGAATTCAAAAAGAGATGAAATATTTTGGTAATCAAGTTTCTATAACTTTTGANATGCCTTTATCCTCGGTAATAATAGATTTTTTTGATCAAATNAAATCTTCAACAAAAGGTTTCGCATCAATTGAATACTCNTTGNTAGGNTTTCAAAAATCAGACCTTACAAAAATAGATGTNCTTATNAATAACAATAAAATAGATGCTTTATCNATGATTGTGCACAAATCATTTTCAACAACTAAAGCAAGAGAAATAGCAAAAAATCTACAGAAGCTNATTCCAAGACAAATGTTTGATGTTCCTATTCAAGTAGCTTTAGGTGCTAAAATTATTTCCAGAGAAACGGTTAAGGCCTATAGAAAAAATGTAACGGCAAAGCTGTATGGNGGGGATGTAACAAGAAAAATGAAATTACTTGAAAAGCAAAAACAAGGTAAGAAAAAAATGAAACAGTTGGGCAAAGTATCAATTCCTCAGGATGCCTTCTTAAATTATTTTAGCTCAAATGAATAATATGATTACTGATCCATTATTTCTACTTGGTCTACTCGGTATGACAATTTCAGTTGTTGCTTGGATTCGATTTAATTTACAAAGNTCAGAAACAGAACCATTCGTTATCAAGTATCTCTCTTTTATTAGCTTCACTTCAGCTATAGCTCTTTTGTTAAGTATTTTTTATAACTCAGGAGATTTAGGAATTGTTTTGTTNTTTGGATCCATATTTTCATTAATAGTNCTTTTGCTTGGTGTTTACTTTGCGAATGATGAAATAATTAATTCNTCTAGAGGTTACTTCATACCCTTATTTTTAATATTTGTCTTAAGGACTTTTTTATATGAGCCCTACCAAATTCCATCAGGCTCTATGGAGCCACAATTAAAAAAAGGAGACTTTTTACTNGTTAATAAGCACGCATATGGGTTNAAGGTTAATAGAATAGGCACTCCCTCTATTTTAAGAAATGATCCAGAGTATGGCGATTTAGTTGTTCTAATACCTCCACATAATCCCGTTCCATACATAAAACGACTGATTGGTAAACCAGGCGATGTTATTAGGATTATTAATAAAAACATATACATAAATGGAANAGCAATAGAAAAAGATTTCATCGAATCTAAAGAATCAAAATTAAATAGGCGATATAAATACANCTCTGGAGAAATTATTACAAAAGANATCGATGNTGTAATAGATTTATATTATGAAAAGCATGGCGAGGCAGAATTTATTGTTAAAAATACGAGAGGTCAAAACGAACAATATCCGCAAGAGTGGACTGTGCCAAAGGGCCATTACTTTGTAATGGGAGATAATAGAGATAATTCAAATGATAGTACGAAAGATGTAGGCTTTGTCCCTCGTGATAATTTTTTTGGAAGAGCTGACATTCTATTTATGACTTGGGAATGCTGGACNTGTATTCCTTCATTTAANAAAGCTGGAAAAATAGATTAATGTCTCTTGAAAATCTTCAACATAAGATTGAATATGAATTTAAGGATAAATCTTTACTAGAACTTGCACTTACTCACAAAAGTTCAAATAATTTTGAAAANAATGAAAGATTAGAATTTCTTGGCGACTCAATATTAAATTCAGTT
The DNA here is from genome assembly GCA_002710265.1 of Gammaproteobacteria bacterium. Lineage (GTDB taxonomy): Bacteria > Pseudomonadota > Gammaproteobacteria > Magnimaribacterales > D2472 > SAR86A. Next base: position 19,220 of record PAJW01000029.1, read on the forward strand.
GTATCAGAATATTTATTTTCAAAATTCCCAAATGAAAAAGAAGGCTTATTAACAAGAATGCGCTCTTATCTNGTAAAAGGGGAAACTCTAACCTTGGTTGCAAATGATATAAATCTATCTGAATATATAAAACTTTCNAAAGGAACNGCAAACCTTTCTCAAAATAGAAAATACTCCATACTTGAGGGTGCGGTTGAATCAATAATTGGTGCTGTTTTTCTCGACAGTAGTTGGGAGCAGGTAAATGATTTTGTTCTTAATCTAATAAAGAAAGAACTATCAAATATTGCTACAAATAAAGAGTTTCGTGATTCAAAAACCGAACTTCAGGAGTTAATACAATCTGAAAGAATTAATCTGCCAAAATATGATACAAGCCCATCAAAGGAAGGTTTTGAATCAGTTTTGAGATATAAAGATAAAACTTATACAGCAAAAGGATCCTCAAAGAGACAGGCAGAAAGCTCAGTTGCAAAGAAAGTATTAGAATANATAAAACAAACAAATGTCTAAACAATACTGCGGTTATATCTCAATTATTGGCAAGCCAAATGTTGGCAAATCTACAATAATAAACAAGATATTAGAAAAAAAGGTNTCTATAACATCTAGAAAATCACAAACAACTAGGAATAACATCCTTGGGGTTAAAACAGTCAAAAANAAACAAATGATTTTTATAGATACTCCAGGCATGCATATTAAGTCAAAAAGAACGATGAATAAGATTCTCAANAAGTCAGCGCAAAGCATTATAGATGACTCAGATTTAGTTCTATTTGTTCTGCAAAGATTAACACTGGANGCAGAGGATAAATCCATTATTTCAAAACTAAAAGATACTAATCCATTAACAGTATGTGTAATAAATAAGATTGATCAAATTAAAGATAAAAATAAACTTTTACCTTTTATCAATGACNTAANAATGGAATATAAATTTGATTCNATAATTCCAATTTCTGCCGAAACNGGTCAGAACCTTGATGAATTAATAAATTTAATAAANAACAAATTGCCTGAGAATAATCATATATACGATGGAACGCTTANTATTTCTGAGAACAATAATAAATTCATGATATCTGAGCTTATTAGAGAAAAGATTATTAGAAAACTAGGAGATGAATTGCCGCATGATACATATGTGGATATCGAAGAAATTGAGAAAAAAAATGANATTATTCACATAAATGCAACAATTTTTGTAAATCGTAAATCGCAAAAACAAATAGTAATTGGGTCTGGTGGAAAAAATCTTAAGATTATTGGTGANAAGGCAAGGGTTGATATAGAAGATTTGCTTAAGAATAAAGTTTTTCTTAAAACGTGGGTTAAAGTTAAGAAAAACTGGAATACAGACACNGGCTTTATTCATAGCTTGGGCGTAGGAACTAATCATGAGTCAAATTAATAATGATGAATGTTTTCTGTTGCATCAAAGGCCTTATGGTGAAACAAGCATAATTTCAGAGGTTTTTACTAAAACCAACGGNAGANCCTCACTTATTGCAAAGGGCGCTAAAAAACCAAAGTCNAAATTTTTTGGATACCTGGTTCCTTTTTATAAACTTGATATTACATATTCAGGTAGGTCAGAGCTAAAGACNTTAACAAANATAGACAGAGACTTATCTGATTTTAATAATACTCTTTCAAAAAAAAGTTATAGCTTGCTATATATAAACGANCTCCTTTTAAAACTATTACCAAAAGATGCTGCTCATGAAGAGCTGTTCAACTTATATGAAAATTTTTTGAAAGAAGTGGCCAGTAAAAAAGATATAGAAATAGTTCTCAGACATTTTGAGTTAGATCTTTTGGACATGCTTGGATATGGATTGGATTATGATAATGATATAGATAACAATAAACCCATTATGGCTAATGCTACATATAGTTTTATTTCTGAGAAAGGCTTTAAAGAGTCAGAAAGATCAAATTTATCTGGTGAAGATATTATTAATATTAAAAATAGAAACCTTGAANAAGTACCAAGACAATCTTTAAAGGATATAACAACAAAAGCAATTCGATTCTGTTTAGACGGAAAAGAACTAACTAGTAGAGAAATATTTAAATCAATAAAAAAATGATATTTGGCATCGGAACAGACATCGTTGANGTTAAAAGAATTAAAAAAATGAAATCAATTGATTCATTTGCAAAAAAAATTCTAGGAGAAGATGAGTATTTTAGTTATCAAACATTATCAAAATTGAAAAAGATAAAATTCTTATCAATACAGTTTGCCGGGAAAGAGGCTTTTGCAAAAGCAATCGGTACTGGCATTTCTGGTGATATTAGTTTCTCAGCAATACAGATTGAAAGAGATAGCAATGGTAAACCAATATTTAACTTTAATAATCAAATTCAAATGCACCTAGATAATTTGGGAATTACACATTCGCATGTTAGTCTNTCTGACGAAGANGATTATGCGATTGCATTTGTTGTATTAGAAAAATGAAGAATATAATTTTACTTGGGCCACCNGGAGCTGGAAAAGGCACTCAAGCTGACTTAATTTGTAATTTATTAAATATTCCTAAGATTAGCACCGGGGACATGCTTAGAGAGGCTGTTGCATCAGGAAGNGCTCTTGGTAATGAGGTTTCAAATATTCTTGATAGCGGCGGACTAGTCTCCGATGAAATTATCGGATCACTTATAAAAGAAAGACTTGCAATGCCCGATTGTGGAAATGGCTCACTTTTTGATGGAGTTCCAAGAACCATTGGACAAGCTCAACAATTGGCCGAGATGGGTATCGAATTTACAAACGTAATAGAAATTCATGTTGATGATCAGGATATAGTAACTAGGATGTCAGGAAGGCGGGTACATCCGGGTTCTGGAAGAAATTATCACATTGAGTTCAATCCACCTGAAAATGAAGGATATGATGACATTTCAGGCGAGCCGCTTATACAAAGAGAAGATGACAAGCCTGAAACTGTGCTAAAAAGATTGAGCGTATATCATGAACAAACAAAACCATTAACTGATTTCTATACAAAACAATCAGAGAATGGACTTTTAAAATTTTATAGAGTTGATGGTTCAAACACCGTAGAAATGGTTTTTGAAAATATTTCAAAAAATCTTTAAATGAATATTTTAGGATTTCACAGTTCTGGAAATCAGACCTCAGTAAGCATCATGGTTGACATGGAAGTCAATTCTTTTAACTGCTCTCATGAACGAAAAGAAAGGCCTGATTGGAGAATGTTTTTATCTAAGGTAGGCGTTAATAGAGAAATACAACTTAAAGATATCGATGTATTTGCTTTTTTAGATTGCCAAAGCTCATATACAGCTACAAGAACTATTGCTAGCTATTTAAAAGGCATAGCAACAGCTCTTGAAAAACCATTGATTGTTATAGATGATAATGCTGAAATTGAACTTGATTCTTCAGACGTTGTTAAGCTTGCAAAAGAAAAATTTTTAAATGCTAATTCTAATGTTNATCAGTTTCATCCAAGTCTTGCAAATCCNAGTTATTCTTTAGATACAAAGTATAAAAAAATAAATGACTGATTATTTTTTAAGTTTTTTGCTTGGCCTTATNCAAGGNTTAACTGAGTTTTTGCCTATTTCTAGTTCAGCCCATTTGCTTTTTCCAACATTAATTTTTGNGACAAATGATTTAGGCTTATCATTTGATATNGCTGTGCATGCAGGCACATTAATTGCAGTTATATTTTTCTTTAGGAATGAAATTAAATGCATGTTTAAATCTATAACTACTTCTGATACCTCTCAGAATGATTATAGAAAATTAACATATATGTTAATCATTGCAACAATCCCAATAGTTATGGCTGGACTTGGATTCTCAGATTTTATCGAAGATAGAATTTTTAGTGTTTCTTCAATAGCAATAGCCAACCTAATATTTGCAATAATATTATTTGTAGTTTTCTTAAATAGGAATGAGAACTTATCAATTTTTGAGATTTCATTTAAAGCAGCATTATTAATTGGTTTTTTTCAATGTTTCGCATTAATTCCTGGAGCCTCTCGGTCAGGCATGGCAATTACTGGAGCGCTTTTAATAGGATTGAACTTGAAGGATGCATCAAAATTTACATTTTTACTAAGCATACCAACAATTGCAGGAGCATTGATATTTTTACTGGTTGATTTCAATCAAATAAATTTTGATTATTTAAATATGCTAATAGGTTTCGTTGTTTCAATGGTTGTTGCATTTTTTACAATTAAATACTTCTTAGCTTTTGTTGAAAGAATTGGAATGGTGCCATTTGTAATATATAGAGTTATTCTCGGCCTGATGTTGTTAATAATTTTTTAGATGCTTATATATACTGACGATAAAAATTTAGATGATAATGTTTTAGAAATTGCAAAAAAATTAAATGCTAGTTTAGTTAACAAAACACCATCAGATGCTTATTTGCAATATGATTCTGACGGACTCTCATTAATTACTGACCCCATAAATATAAAATCAAAAATTCACGTAGACTTTTTAAAAGGTAAGGTGAGTTGGAGAATTAAGAGATTTCAACATGAAAGCAGCCTAAAAAAAGCATTAGGAAAAAATAAAGAAGGTATTACAATTTTTGATGCTACTGCAGGCTTCTTATCTGACACAATGATTTTTCTGTCTCTTGGTCATAAGGTAATAGCTGTTGAAAAAAATAAAATTGTTTTTCATCTTGTAAGTGATGCAATTAGGAGAGCTTCCACAAAATTAGAATTTATAAATAAACTTGATTTTAGATGCGCTGACTCATTTAATTTATATCAAAGCCTAAAAAAACAATGCGATATTGTTTATCTTGATCCCATGTATCCAATTACAAAAAAAAATCAAAAAAAATCTGGATTGATTGAAGCAATTAAATTTTTGCAAAGAAAAGAGAATTTAGTTGAAGATGGTGAGGATTTAATAGGTAAATTCATGATGGATGATTTTAAAAAAATTATTATAAAAAGACCTTTAAAATCTCCAAAAAAATATAGTAATATTAATTATCAGGTAAAAGGGAGCACAACACGTTTTGATATTTACTTATGATAAAACTTAACAAAGATTCTGTATCACTCTCAATTGAAAATCACACTTTTAATTTACCATTTTTGTGGTTGAGAGATAACTGTCAATGTGATGATTGCAGAATAACTGAAACAGAAGAAAAACAATTTCTACTTCATACAGTGCCAAGTGACATATCCCCAACCTCTGTAGAAGAAATAGATAAAAGCATACAAATTTTATGGCCAGATGATCACCAGTCTATTATTCCAATTAGTAAAATTATTGAGTCTCGAAAATCTAGATATCCAGAACACAAGAACTGGGAAAAAAACTTTACTCCTCCAAAACATGATTGGAAAAATTTTCTTAATAATGATGCTGCTGCTTTAAAAGGACTTAATGATTTTGTTGAATACGGTGTAATTATTTTAGAGAATGCTCCAAAGGAATCTAATTCGCTTGAACTTCTGTCAAAGAGACTGGGACCAATCCATGAAACACTTTTTGAAAGAATTCATAATGTTTCTGTTACTGGGCATGTATATAATGTGGCCCATACCTCAAAGGGACTTCCTCCACACAATGATTTTGCAAGTTATAAATATCAACCAAGTGTTCAAGCATTACACATGCTAGAAAATGAGTGTGAAGGAGGCGAGTCAGTAATTGTTGATGGTTGGGAATTAGTTGAAGATCTCAGAAAAGATCATCCCAAATACTTTGAAATATTATGCAATTTTACTATTCCTTTCAGAGAGTTTGATGAAGACAATGAAACTTTTGCAGAAGCACCATTAATCAAATGTGATACTAATGGAAAGGTTGAAAGTTTTAGATTCTCAAACCAATTAATGCAGATGATTGATCCCAGTAAAAAAGGGTTGCAAGATTTTTATATGGCATATCATGAAGTATCCAAAAGAGTTTACGATCATAAATACCGATCAGTATTTCGCTTGAATGGTGGTGAGGCTTTAATAGTAGCTAGCCTGAGAGTTCTTCATGCTAGAGAATCTTTTGTACCTAATGGGAAAAGACACTTACAGGATGCTTATTATGTTTACGATAACGCTGCAAATAATATAGTACTTCTATCTAAATAACTAAAAAATGCCCAGTAATATACCTGAAAGTGATATCTCAAGAATTATAGAAATGGCTTGGGAGGACAGAACCCCTTTTGATGCTATTGAAGCTCAATTTAATTTAACACACGATGAAGTTGTCGAAGTGATGAGAAAAAATTTAAAACGAACAAGTTTTAAAGTATGGAGAGAAAGGGTTAGAGGTAAAAAAACTAAACATATCGGCCTGAGAACATTTAAAGTTGGAAGACATCAATCATATGACCAACCAAAACATAGAAAACGATAAAATAAAATTTCAAAATTTATATAAGTCTTTCTTTAGTGAGCTAAAGAATACTTCTATTGAGATAAATATAGATAAGGTTTCAATTACCGAAATATCAACTACAAACTCAGACCCGGCAGCAGTAGAGCTTGAGTTCAAACAGGAGCAGTTTTGTGTTTCTTTTTGGGATGGTTATTCATTAGCAGAAATTTATGAAACAAAACATTATGAAGTCGCACTTACAAAATATAAAAAACTTGCAAAAAAATTAGCTAAGAATTTAAGAAGATATTAAAACCAAAAATGCAGCCGAAGCTGCATTTTTAGAACTAAAACAAAGTGTGCAGCTTAGTAGCTATTGTCGTCATCTCCGTCATCACTCGATGTTGCAAAGTGTGATTTTGTCTTAAACATTGCATCATTGGAGGCTGTTTCAGAGCCATGATAGCCCTGACCACCTGGCATATAGAATGTTAGACCTGGGTACTCATAAAACTCATGCGTATGATCAGATTCATTTTGTCTTGTGAGGTAGACTTTATATGTAAAACCTGAAGCACCTTTAAATGGACCAGATTTCACGGTACCTTTAATTTTCATAGGTGTTGCAGCAGCAGCGCCTGTAACGTCAATATTTGCCATGTCAAAATCAGATTCAACCCTTACAAACCTTCCCTTGGCATACATACCTGGATGAAATCTACAATGTGCATATAAAGCAGTTGGAGTTGCTTGAGATACAGTAAGCGTTAAGTTGTCTTGATCCCAACCTTCTGCAGCTCCTATATCGCCGCTTTGATCCATATCATCTTGTTCAGTAGAAAGATGAAAAGGATGGGCTGAAGTAACAGAGCTTGTTGGATCAAATTTAATAACATCACCATCTCTTATGTAGATTATGAAATCTGTATCTTTAGCATTTACATTGTCTACGCTGTAATATGAGCTTCCACTATTTGAGAGGCTATAAGTGGTAGTCCTCATTTCTGCTTCATTATCTACATATGTTGTNCTGCCCCAATCAGTATCTGACTGTATCCATGTATTAGTATTAAAAATTAGTGCATCTAATGTGGCTTGACTTGCTGTACCATCCATAACGCCTTTCATGGTATCTGAAAGATTTGACATACCGACTTTTGCAAAATGCGAATGGGATTTAGAGGAGTCATTAGCATTTACTTTCTGCAAATAGGCCGATATGCCAGCTGAGAGATTCACTAGCTGGTCGCTAGTAGGGGAAATAGAAGTTATATTTGTAATCATATCTTTTATGAAAGAAGTATCACCCAAGGATGTCTCATCTCCAGTTCTGTTATAAATAGCGCTAGCAATTTCTTGCCCTGCATTAGTTACACCAATTTCTTTAAGAACTTTTTCAAGTATTAATAATTGGGTGTTTACAACAGCTGCTTTATTAGCATTAGCATTTGATAGATTTGTATAGGGGTTATTAAACCTAATCATAAAATCTGAACTAATGCCTAGATTAGTTTTAAAGTTTTCATAATCAGTACTGTTGTTAAAATCATTCATAATCGAGCTTAGTGGACTTACAACGAAATTCTGGTCAGTAACAGGTTGACCCAGAGAAAAACCAGAATTATTACTAAATTGAAGATTTGTAACAGGGTCAAATCCACCTTCACCACGTAATACTCCAGTAATCCCTGAGTCAATTGTTAGTGAGAATGTCCCGTCTGAAGCTGTAGTTGTTGTATAACTTGCTCCAGTGCATGTACCTGAATCTACTTCGATACAAACTGTAGCGCTTTGTATCGGCCCTGCACCAACGTATGTTCCATCCATACCTTCAGTTGTAACGTCATCAGAAGTATCATTTGTGACAGTCACTGTAAAATTTTTAGAAGCTGTTGCGGAACCATCAGATACCGAAACAGTAATTGCATAAATATTATTAGCATCTGCATCAGAAGGATTTTCAAAATCAGGTGCTGTGTTAAATGTTACAACACCGGAAGCAATAGACATACTTCCACTGTCATCACCTGAGAGTGAATAGGTAAGTGTGTCATTATCAGCGTCTGATGCGTCAACTGTAAAAGCTGAGGTTTGATTTTCTTGAACAGATATATCTGTTGTTGTGTTATTTATAACTGGTGCACTGTTAGTATTTCCGTAACCTCCGCCGCTGCCACTTCCGCCATCACTGCTTCCGCCACCACCACCACCACCGCATGATGCAATAATNAATACGCTTACTAAAAGAACAACCCTGTTTAATGTGTTCATAAAATTCTCCAAAAGTTTTTTTTGAGTCGGTGGGTCTTTAGTATGTAAGGAATAAATTGTGCCCAATGAATCCAAGACTAAAGCAAAGTGACAATGTAGTGTATTTAACAAAAAATCAAATTATTTAGTCAAATATATATTATTTGCTTTATTAAAAGGGATATAAGGGCTATTTTTTTGTAGTTTTATTACAAAAATAGAAAAAACTAGACACCCATACTTATTATGAATATTATTTGTACATAAATTTAAGGTTGTAAGAATCTATAAAATGATTGATTCAAAATTTAAAATCATAGTTGCATGTTCAATATTTTTTTTACTTGTTTCGTGTGGAGGAGGTGGAGGTGGTGGTAGCGATTCTAATGTTTTACCAACCCCCAATCCTAGCGCCTCAATATCAATAACCCCATCCGTAATATACGTAAATGATACTATCGTAATAGAATGGTCATCCTCAAATGCAGATAGCTGCAATGCCAGTGGGGATTGGAGTGGATCAAAAGCTACATCTGGTAATGTGAATATTGTTGTGGAGGTAGATGGTGAATATACTTACTCCATTACTTGTTCGTCAGGTAATCTTTCAGCAAGCGCAGAACAAACAATCACAGTTAATCCGATTAATATTACAGGTAAATATAATGCGCCTAATAAATCTTATGTATATATAGAAGCTGAAAAAGAAAATTTATATAACACTCCAGTTTCTTGGCAATATTCTTTNAGAAAGCATAGTGGATATACTTATGGTAACTCTGCTAANGGTGAGCCAGTTATTTTTGGAGCTGGGTTTTATGGAAATATGGTCCTTACATGCAGAAATGCCAATTTAAATGGTGATAATCTTCCAGACCTTGTCATTCAATCTACTTCTGGCTGGCAAGCAAACAATAATGTTGATGAGAATGATTTTATTAATCCAGAAAGAAGACCGAGAATTCATTTTTTAATAAATAGTGGAGGAGGTTTTTTTGAAGACGGATCATCGCTGTTAGATGTAAATAATGATTATTATAGAATTCATTCTTATAAAGATATTTTTATTACTGATGTTAATAATGATGGTCTTGACGATATCCTAACTGGTTCTGGAGGAGGTGGGGGAAGACTAGACGAAGTTGTAGATGANGGCATTCTTTTGTTGTTAAGTAATTNAGATNGTAANTATGTAGACAGCACTGACTTAATTGAGCACCCAAGAATAACTAAAAATAGGGGAGATTTTAGCGAGGAAGTGCTTGGATTAGCAGGTGCAGATACCTTTATTGCTTCTGATGTCGATAATGATGGATTAAAAGATTTAATAACATTTGCNGTTGCTAATCAAGAAAATAGAGGTCCCTATCCNTTAGTGCATTTAAATAAAGGTGATTCATTTAAACCATGGAATCCATTTTTATTAGGAACCGAGCCTATCACATCAGCAGAATGGAATTCCACCAGAGGCTCTATGGTTGCAGACTATGATCAAGATGGTGATGATGATATTTTTGTGCTTTGTTACAGTGATTGTTTTTATCCTAAGGAATCCTTTCAAATAAATGGTCAACAGCCTTTATATGATCCTACAAGAAACAACGGATTTGTATTAATTAATAATGATGGCACTTTTAAAAGGGAGGATATTATTCATTTTCCAGAAGGGCTTCATGGCACAGTAAATAAGAATGATGCCATTGCTGTTGGTGATATCAATGGTGATGGACTGCCAGATGTTGTTATCTCTCAAGGAAAATTTGACCCATATTATGTTAATCGCGATATACAAATTCTTATCAATAATGGTGTTTCTTTTGTTGATGAAACNAGTTNAAGAATTGAAAACTTAAGAAATGATTTCAACGGNCATGCTGAAGGACATACCTATCTTATNGATTTTGATANTGATGGTGATCTTGATATTTTTGANTATCAAGNGAATGTTTCAAANGGATATTCTNATTGGAATGANAATGCTCCAACNGAGGAAGATAAAAAATTNCCATATTGGGAATGGGGAGGAGCTCTTTTTTTAAATGATGGCANTGGGAATTTTANCTTTTCNGAAGAAGATATTTCTGATACNGGCNNACTACCAAGTCTTTTTGATGNNTGGAANATNGCAACATTTAATGAGCCNGGTCATCAATGCCCNGTAAATTTTGGTGAAAGTTTTGGTTATGGNATTGGTTTTGAAGGNCCTNCTGGAGAAGAGGCNCCNAATGTAAATCCNCCNGANGGAGAGNNATTTNATGATTTTAATGTTAATGGTTTTGCAATNGGNAGAAAAATCAANAGTGNNGATGCATTCAAATCTNANACATCNTCTAATTGATTAAAAAATGGTGCCCCATATCTGAGTCGAACAGATACTCCCAAAGGAACGCGATTTTGAGTCGCGCGCGTCTACCAATTCCGCCAATGGGGCTTGCGAAGCATTGTAGCTAAGTATTATCTATTTTAAAATCAGCTTCTCATGAAAACTTCTGCCTTTGACTATTATTTACCAGAAGAACTTATTGCTAATTATCCATTGGAAAGAAGGAGCTCTAGCAGGCTACTAATTCAATCTGAAAAAGTTGAACATAAACTTTTCACCGACATTATTGATTACCTAAACGATGGCGATCTTTTAGTGCTCAATAATACTTCTGTAATTCCGGCAAGAGTTTATGGAGCTAAAGATTCTGGAGGTGCTGTTGAGGTAATGTTAGAGAGAATATTGGAGGACAATAAAGCTCTTGTGCAAATGCGTTCAAGTAGAAGTATTAAAATTGGAACATTCATTAATTTAGATTCATATAAAGCTAAATGCATAGATAGAAAAAAGAATTTTTTTATATTGCAATTTGATAGACCTCCTTTAGATGTCTTTAATGTAATTGGACACATTCCACTTCCGCCCTATATAAAGCGTCTTGATGAAGAGATAGACAAAGAGAGGTATGCAACTGTTTATGAAGACAAAGAATTACAGGACTCGGTTGCAGCCCCAACTGCTGGCCTTCATTTTGATGATGAATTGCTAGAGACTATAAAAAAAATGGGAGTTAGAATTGCTTCAGTAAATTTAAGCGTGGGAGCAGGCACTTTTCAGCCGGTAAAAACTGAAAATATAGAAGATCATGACATCCATAGCGAATATGTTGAGGTTTCAGACGAAGTAGTTGATAAAGTTAACAAAACAAAAGCTTTGGGAAATAAAGTTTTTGCAGTTGGTACAACTGCAACAAGAGCGCTTGAAACTGCTTTCATGAATAATAGTAAAAAAGGATTTAGTGGTTACACTAAACTTTTTATATATCCGGGTTACAAGTTCCAAGCAGTTGATAGACTTATTACAAATTTTCATTTACCGCAATCTTCTCTATTAATGCTTGTATCCGCATTCATTGGCTATGACAATATGAAGCAGCTATATAAAATAGCAGTTGATGAAAAATATAGATTCTTATCATATGGCGATGCTATGTTGCTAAAAAAAAATGAAATTTAATTTATTCAATAAGTCGGATTTTGCAAGAAGAGCGGTATTAGAATTTACTAGAGGCAAAATTCAAACTCCAGCTTTTATGCCGGTTGGAACTAATGGCACTGTTAAGGGTATGACTGTAGAAGATTTAGAGTCCACTAATTCTGAAATTATACTTGGAAATACCTTTCACCTAATGTTGAGACCGGGAGATGAGGTAATTCGAGACTTGGGCGGACTTCATAAATTCACTAACTGGAATAGACCGATACTAACCGATTCAGGTGGTTTTCAAGTTTGGAGTTTAGGAGACTTAACTAAAATAACTGAAGAAGGTGTAAATTTTTCTTCCCCATATGATGGTAAGAAGATATTAATGACACCTGAAGATTCAATTCGAATACAACAAAACCTTGGATCAGATATCGTAATGGCTTTTGATGAATGCACTGATTATCCTGCAACACATGAGGAAGCTAAAAAATCAATGGAGCTTTCTATGAGGTGGGCTAAAAGATGCAAGGATTTTCATAAATCAGATTCTGCATTGTTTGGAATTGTTCAAGGTGGAATGTATAAAGATTTAAGGGAAGAATCATTAAATCAATTAATAAATATTGATTTTGATGGTATTGCCCTTGGCGGTTTGAGTGTGGGAGAGTCTAAATCAGAAAAAACTGAAATATTGCAATTCATGTCAGATAAATTGCCAGAAGATAGACCAAGATATCTTATGGGTGTTGGAACACCAGAAGATATAGTAGAAGCTGTTAGATATGGAATCGATATGTTTGATTGTGTCTTACCAACAAGAAATGCAAGAAATGGACAATTATTTACATCTGAGGGAGTAATAAATATCAGAAACGCAGAATATAAAACTAGTGATGAACCTATTGATAAAAATTGTGATTCCAAAGTATCTCAAAATTACAGNAGNGCTTACCTAAACCATCTGCATAGAACAAACGAAATGCTCGGTTCTNTGTTAGCTACATATCATAATATTTATTATTATCANTCNTTGATGAGAGACATNAGAGACTCAATTAAGAACAATTTATTCGAAAAGTTTCTAAAAGACTTCTATAATAGTCGCAATTTAGATATGCCCGATGGGCCTGTATAGGAAAATTTATGGAAACAACACAAACCTCATTATTCTCACCTTTATTATTTCTNGGAATGATGATGTTATTTATGTACATCTTCATTATTAGACCTCAATCGAAAAGAAATAAAGAAATNAATGAAATGTTAGANAATTTNCAAGTTGGCTCAGAGGTAATAGCNGCNAGCGGTATTCTTGGTAAAGTAAAAAGCATCAAGGGAGAATATNTTTCTATTGAAGTAAGCGAAACAGTGGTNTTTAAACTTCAAAGNTCTGCGATAGCCAACATCCTTCCAAAAGGCACAATAGATTCAATTAAATAAAGTGAATAAGTTTTCCATTTATCAATACTTACTAATACTGACAGTATTGGTATTGGGAGCAATATACGCGTTACCAAATTTATATCCAACTCAACCATCTATTCAGGTCGCTTACACTGATTCTGCGNGGTCAGCAGACCAATCTCTGTTAAATGATCTTGAAGAAATTCTAGAAGAATCAAAAATTCAGTATGATGAGATGTTTCTTAGAGAGAATAAAATTGTAATAAAGCTACCTGATGTAGATACTCAGATTGAATCAAAAACAATTCTTCAACANACACTNCTTGATAGGGTGATAATTGCTCTTAANTTAGAACCATCAACTCCGCAATGGCTAAAAGATTTGGGNGGCAGGCCAGTAAAGCTTGGTCTNGATTTATCTGGGGGAGTTCATTTCTTNCTGGAAGTAGATATTGATANTGCGCANCAGGGTAGACTAGAACTATTATTAGACAANTACAGAAAATCTTTTAAAGAAGAAAACATTAAGTACGAAAGCTCNTCTATAAAAGACCTCGCTTTATTTTTTCAATTTTCAGATAAGCCNAGCTATAACAAAGCATTGAAGAAATATAGAGATGAGAGCCTTGGAATTACAGGAATTCAATACATAATTACGGAAAGACCAAGTTCAAATATATTACTTTTAGAATATTCTGATATAGCTTTAAGAGAGATAAGAGACTATGCNGTTGGTCAAAACTTAACAACACTGAGAAACAGAGTTAATGAGTTGGGTGTTTCAGAACCAATTGTTCAAAGACAGGGNTCGAATAGAATTGTTGTGCAGTTGCCTGGCGTTCAAGATCCAACAGCGGCTAAAAAGATTATTGGTAAGACTGCAAATCTTGAATTTAGACTTGAAGCAAATGCAAGAACTTCTCCACTTAGGAAGGAAAAATTTGATTACAAAAGNAATGATTATCAAACTGCATTTTTAGAAAAAGCTGTTGTAGTTACTGGTGATAGAGTTACTAACGCCAATACNGGCTTTGATGANAGTGGCTTTTCTCAAGTTAACATTACTTTAGATATGCAAGGCGGAAGAGCTATGCAGAAGGCAACTTCTGGAAATATCGGAAGANGGTTAGGGGTTCTGTTCGTTGAACAAAAAACAAAGTCTGAACTTGTAGTAAACGAAAAAGGTGAAACGGTAATTGAACAGACAAGTTATATCGAAAAAAATATTATTAGTTTGGCAACTATTCAAGCAGTTTTAGGTACTAGTTTTAGAATCACTGGGGTNGGAAGTCCTGCTGAGGCAAGTGAGTTNGCATTACTTTTAAGGGCTGGCGCTCTAGCAGCTCCAATGAAATTTGTCGAAGAAAGAACTGTCGGACCGAGTCTTGGTAAAGAAAATATTGAATTGGGAATGAAATCAATTGTCATTGGTTTTAGCCTAGTAGTTTTATTTATGGCTTTCTACTACAAGGTATTTGGCTTAGCNGCNAATGTNTCANTAATAATAAANTTNGTTCTNATAACTGGNATNATGTCNNTGNTNGGNGCAACNCTNACNNTNCCTGGTATNGCTGGAATNGTNNTAACNGTNGGTATGGCAGTTGATGCNAATGTTTTAATTTTCTCNNGNATNAGNGAGGANNTAAAAGANAAGAANCCGCANNNAGCAATNANNGATGGTTTTTCAAGAGCATTTGTCACAATCTTTGATGCAAATGTAACAACACTTATTGCTGCACTAATTTTATATGTAATTGGAACTGGTCCTGTTAAAGGTTTTGCAATAACTCTTTCAATTGGAATTGTTACATCTATGTTTACAGCAATTATGTGTACNAGAGCAATGGTAAATTTAATATATGGAAATAAAAACATTCAGGAACTAAAAATATAATGAATATAAGATTTAGGTTCATGAAATATAGAAAAATTGCAGGCATTGCATCTATTACGATTTTTNTAATTTCAGTGCTCTCTCTTGGTTTCAGGGGTTTAAGCTTGGGATTAGATTTTAGCGGCGGTACTCTCTTAGAAATTACATACGAGACTCCAGTTTCACTTGAATCAATAAGGAGTACGCTTGAAGAAAACGGATATCCNGATTCGCAAGTTGTAAATTTTGGAACCAATTTAGATGTTCTNATTAANGTAGCAGACCAAAATGGAAATAGTTCTCTTGGGGAAAATATTATTAATGTTCTNANTGCAGAAGGTTTTGTTGGCGAATTAAAAAGAGTTGAGTTTGTTGGNCCTCAAGTNGGTGGTGAGCTAAGAGACCAAGGCGGACTTGGGATGTTAGTAGCATTATTTATGATTCTTATGTATGTAGCATTCCGTTTCCAATACAAATTTGGTTTAGGAGCTGTAACCGCTCTTATGCATGATGTTGTAATTATTTTGGGATTATTTTCAATATTTGCATGGGACTTTGATTTAACTGTCTTGGCGGCTCTATTAGCGGTGATAGGATACTCATTAAACGATACGATAGTTGTGTCNGACAGGATACGTGAAAATTTTAGAACTGAGCGCGTCCTTGAACCAATAGATATGGTAGACCTNTCTCTGAATCAAACCCTNGGAAGAACCATAATTACTTCATTAACAACACTCTTAGTTTTATTNGCTTTA
The DNA here is from genome assembly GCA_002710265.1 of Gammaproteobacteria bacterium. GTDB lineage: Bacteria > Pseudomonadota > Gammaproteobacteria > Magnimaribacterales > D2472 > SAR86A. Next base: position 35,320 of record PAJW01000029.1, read on the forward strand.
TTTATTTTTGGTGGAGAGTTAATTAAAGGNTTTAGTTTNGCGCTAATATTAGGTGTATTAATTGGAACATACTCATCAATCTATGTTGTGGCTAACATGCTTCTTTCTATGAATCTTTCTCAGGAAGATCTTGCTGTCCCAGAGCCTGAGGGTGCTGATTTTGATGGAATGCCTTANTCTTTATAATAAGGCTTGATTGATTTCAAAACTGATTTATAAATTTTTGAAGTAGCCGTTACTATATTAATACCATCCAGGAATTTAGGATCTCCTTTAAAATCACTTACTAATGCGCCTCCNTCCTGAGCAATAAGNGAACCNGCACCAATATCTATNATATTTATATCGTTAGCCCAGACTCCATCTAATCTGCCAGTTCCAACATAAGCTAAGTCNAGAGACAAACANCCTGATTCACGCATNTTTAGTTTTTGATTCGAAAGCTCTTTGTATGATTTATCAAAGTCGTATTTTTCTGATTTATTTTCTGATTTTTTAAATGCGAGCATTGCATCATCTAGACCGTTTTGTTTNCTTGCTCTTATTTTATTATTATTTAAGTTTGCACCACCACCNGCATANGCTGAGAACTCTTCTCNTCGAATAGGATCTATTATNACAGCAGATGTAATAACNCCNTCTATCATGGCACATAAGGAAATAGAAAAATGNGGGTANCCATTAATAAAATTTTCAATACCGTCAATAGGNTTAAGAACCCATGTAAGATTNGAGTTATTTATAACATGACCTTGTTGAGTGCTCATAAGGTTNTCTTCTTGATGAAATTTTTGAATCTCTTCAAATACTAAATCNTCTACACGCCNCTCAATAGCTTTAACATATCCNTCAGGACCGCCCTTGGATGCATCAAGGCTGTGAACTTTTTTTACAGCAAATTCAAGTTCAGCTGCACCTTTTCTTGCAGCTAGTTGATTTACATTTAATAAAGCTTGTTTTGACATGTCGCTATTGTAATAGAAATCAGCATAATAGTTATATGTCATTAAAAAGTAATTTAATAAACATTGTTTTGGTGGATACCATTCACCCTGGNAATATAGGNTCNGTTGCTAGAGCAATGAAGACAATGNGCTTATCGAGACTATCTCTTGTAAATCCAAGAATTTTTCCTTCTGGGGATGCAAACGCTTTATCTGGAAACGCAACAGATGTTCTAGAGAATGCTAANACGTATTCATCTATTAAAGAAGCANTNAAAGATAGTACGTTTGTTTATGCAACCTCATCAAGAGATAGATCAATTCAATGGCCAATACTNAANGCATCGTCTGCTGCTGAAAAAATATGTAATGAGGTTAATTCTGATAAAGAAATATCTATTATTTTTGGTAAAGAGGATAGNGGNCTTACAAATACAGAATTAGAATATGCAAATAANTTGATTGAGATACCCGCCAATCCAGAATACCCAGTTCTTAATCTNGCTATGTCAGCTCAAATAATTTGTTATGAAATTTTTAAATTTTCTAACAACANCAATNTTAAAGAATGGAGAGANTATCCTGAAGTTAACTCGGAGCAGTTGCAAAGACTAATTAANCATTTTATAGATACTGCTGTTGAGATANATGTTATAGANCCAGACAACCCAAAAAAAATAATATCGAGAATCAAAAGAATGTTCACTAGGCTTCAGCCTGANGAAATGGAAGCTAGCTTTATGAGAGGTTTTTTATCAGGAATTAANAAAAAATTAAAATAAATTTTGGTTTGATAATCTTTTACGATTCCATATAATACAACCCATCCTGTCCCGTTCGTCTAGAGGCCTAGGACTCCGGGGTTTCATCCCGGCAACAGGGGTTCGGCTCCCCTACGGGATGCCAATTTACTATAAAGCCC
>PAJW01000030.1 GCA_002710265.1 Gammaproteobacteria bacterium
AGTGAATTTCTTTCTGTAATTTCAATAAATGTAAATCTACTAGTTCCTTTTTTATTTTAGATATACTATTTTTCATAGCTTCATTTTCTTTTATCTTGTCTGGAAAATAGCGAATTTGTATATTTTCAAATTTTTTTGTATCAACATTTTCAATGGCAAATGGCATATATTTTATTGCATTTAGAAGTTCTTCAGTTTCGGACATTGAAAATTTACCATCTTTTAACATTTTTCTGAGAATATTTTCTTTGTATTTTTCACCATTGTTGCTTTGAAGAATAAAAGATAGTTTTTCTTTTTCATTATCATTTTGTACTTGAATGATTTTAATTTGCAAATTATGATCAAATTCTTTAGACTTGTTGGGTTTACGCTTACTTTTTTTACCACCTCCACTTAGAGTAGAGTCGGTATTTGTTGTATATTCACTCCGATCCATTTCTCTAAGTACAAGGCGCGCCTCTTCTGCAGCTTCAATACCACGCGCGTCTTCATATACTTCTTGATTTTCTCTATTTATATCTTCTGTTTCTTTTTCTTCAATGGGTGATGGACTATTAGTTTCATTATCTTTTTTCATTGATAATAGAAGTGCTGCTCCATATTCAGTATCATCTAAATCAATGTCTGAATCTAGTTGTGTTCCTTCTGGAATGTCTTCTTTATTTAATTTCCTATTTTGTGTTTTCCAAGATATTACATTTGGTATCCTTTGTAAATTTGTTTCATAATCGGGAATTGGTGTGTCTAAGTTATTTTGTTCATATTCATTCCAATGTATTACTTTATTTGGAATTTCTCCTATTTTAATTATTTTATCGGGACAACAATTTTGTAACAATTCAGGAGTTATTCCTTGATTTTTTAAACTAATTTTTGTAGATAAGACCATATCTTCATTATTTGGTTTTGGTGAATATGGAAAAACAATTTCAACATCATCACCTACAGAAAAATTCAATATATTTGAAATTGGTGTATTTAAATCTATTGAATCATATTTAATTATGTTTCCATCTTTTTTATAATAATGAAGTTCATAACGATATTCATCTAAATTTACGTCTGGAAAAACTTTTTTAACAAAGTTATCAAATAATCCGCCGCCTTTATAATGCATTTTTTTATGACGATTATTTGAATACATTATATTATAAATTATATTAATTAACAAATATTAATGCGAAATAACATTAAAAAATCTTTAATGTATTAATATGGCTAATGATCCAATATCTAGAAAAAAGAAACGAATATTTAAAAAGAAAAAAAAACAAACTTTGAAAAGATATCAAAATAAGAAGATGGGAGGTCAAATAATAAATTGGCATAATAGCTTATTTAAGAATATTAGTTCCCGTATAAAAAATAGTCTGTTAAATCATCAAAAAAGATTGTATTATAGTCTTAAAAATAATCAAATAACGAAACCTTTTGAAACAGTTCTAGGAATATCATTTGTAAATAAAATGTCTTTTACACCTATCCCCCCTCCTGAATTAGAATTTATCGCAATGGGTTCATATAATTCGGTATACAAGACCCCCGATAGTAAGTATGCATATAGAATAAGTCGTGAGCCTATAACAGCTGATAGTGAAGAGGCACATGAACTAATTTTGGAAATGCTATTAACCATTCGTCTTTCAAAATTAGGTATTTCTCCAAAAGTTATTGATGCTTTTTTTGTTAAGAATGAACTTATCTCGGGGGAAAATACACACGCAATAATGATAACACATTTTTCAGAATATGGTTCTCTATCAGATTTTTTTGATTCACCAGAATGTACTTTTAAAATTATACCACATTTAGTATCACAGTCTTTAAAATTATATAGAAAAATTATAAAAAATGATGTTTATTGTATTGACGTTAAACCACCAAACATGCTTGTAACAGAATCATATAAGATTTATTTGATAGATTTTGGTGAGGATTTTTGTTCTTCAAAAGAATCGGGAATATACAATAAAGATTATATTTACAAATATGCTAAAAATCTTTGTAAATTATGGAAACCCGTATGTAATTCAGAACAAATACTTAAAAAGGGATTTTTTGGATTAAATATACTTCAAGTTGGACTCTATTCTATAAGAGATTTTACTATAAATAATACAGAAAAATCTTCTGAATATGCAAGGCAATTAGTATCAAATATATCTTTTACAAAAGAAGACATTGGAAATATTATATTGTGTTCATATATTCCCATCAGTAATGAATGGAATGGGTATTTACTCCTAAAACATTACTTGCTCCCTAATGAGGAAAAGTATCTTCACGGTAATCCTATTAGTGACGATCCTGTAACAGTTGTTATAGCTTCTTATTTATTATGTACACTTGGTATTAAGGATTGTATACAAATCTTAAGGACAATGTCAGATGGTGATGATATATTGCGAGTAGCCGATAATAAGGATTATCTGGTCTGGCCTCCGCAACAAAAAGCAGCGCCTTCCGCACTTCCTGCACCGCATGTCGACGAACTCGAGTCGGACACATACGCATCGCATGCGGTAAAGGCAAAAAGATCGAACGCAATCAGGCGATTACCTGCGCCACATACTACACCGCCGCATCCACCAGCCTCAATCCTCGAAGAAAAACAAGAAGCAGAATTACCTCCAAAATTAGCTAAATTAGCAGAAAAATTAGATAGAAACGAGAAAAGAAGGGAGAATAATCGTTCTGGTCCGAAGCTGGGCAATGTGATGACCCCGCCACCATTACCTCCAAGACCAGTTGTAACACCACCAGCGCGACGCGCGCAAATGGTACCTCCACCGCTGCCACCTAGAAAACGAATTAACAACTAAAGAGGAATAGGTATGAGGCCTATGTCCTCTGGATCGGACTCTGCATTTACATCTATGCAAAAGCGCCATTTAACGTCTCCTTTAACAGTTCTATTATATGCTTCATATATATAATTTGGTTTGCATATTTCAACATCACAATATAAATTATGAGTACCACAAAAATCTAACATTTCTTGTGTTTCTCGCATTCCCCCTATTAAAGAACCACAAATTGATTTGCGCTTAATCAACAAAGAGAATGCATTTATTTCAAATGGTTTTGATGGCGCTCCTAGTAAAATCATTTTACCATTAACATTTAGTGCATTCATATAATAATTCAAATCGTGATTTGCGCTAATTGTATTAATAATTATATCACACTTATTAGTGATATTTTGTGTATTACTATCAATATAAAAGTCTGCACCTAAATTTTTAAGAGCCTCTTCTTTTTTTGCATTCGTTCTAGAAAAAACAGTAACAATACATCCAAAAGCTTTTGCAAATTTGACTGCCATTGAACCCAAGCCACCGAGACCCGCAACACCAACATTCATTCCTTTTTTTATACCATAATATACAAATGGTGAATAAACGGTTATTCCTGCGCACAACAACGGCGGTGCATTTTTTAATGGAATGTTTTTTGGAATTAAACAAACAAATTTCTCATCACACACTATATCTTTTGAATATCCACCATAAGTTATTTCACATTGTTCTGGATTTTCAGAATATCCTGGACAATGTGAAAATTTCATAGTTGAATTATATGTTAACACTGCACCTTTATCACAATAATTTTCTTCATTATTGGAACAAGATTTACATTTGCGACATGAGTCAATCATACATCCAATACCTGCATGATCACCGACTTTAAATTTTTTAACATTTTTCCCAATAAATACAACTATTCCCGCAATTTCATGACCAGGAATCATTGGATATTTTGATTTATTCCAGTCTCCATTGGCCTGATGAATATCGGAATGACAAATACCAGAATATTTTATTGCAATATGAACATCATTATGTCCAGGCATTCTTCTAGATATTTCAAATTGTTTAAAATTCTGTCCAGGCTCATCAACACCCCAAGCAGTTGTTTTAAATCTTTTATTATTCATATTAATTAATATTTAATTGACTATATTGTTTAAGTTCTAAAAACCATATATTGTATAAAGAAGTTGAACATAGATTTGGAAAAGAATTAAGAGAAAGTTTCAGATATTTGTAAAGTTTGGTCGAAATATATGATAACCAATAATAAAATAAAATAATAAATTATACTATGCTATCAAAAATGTCAAAAAGTGATAAAACAATGTTTTACTATTTAGGTCTTAGCCTTCTATTATTAATTGTATTGGGTGTATTATTTGGAATATCCAGTGTAAAGGAATCTTTCAGCGGAAACAAGACAGAACGCGAAGAATACTGCTATAACCAGGGAGTGAAAAAGGCGAAGAAAAACAAAAAGCTATGGAAGAAAAAGCGGTCGTTACGAGACTTTACGAAGGATGAACTCAATAAATATTGTGAAACAAAGTTCGGGAAATGTACCGAGAGGAATTGCTATGCTTATGACAAGACGAAGGTCTCGGACTACGGGAAGGATGTTGCTCGAGATGCTGTCCGTAAGTGGGTCAACAACAACTTATAGTTGCTAAATGAGGAATATCCGATTTGAACGGGCAATAAAATATATTATAAGATTTGAACCATATATTAACATAATATGTCTTAGATTTGGAGAGAATTAGATAAAAATATATATATAATAAATTATACTATGCTATCAAAAATGTCAAAAAGTGATAAAACAATGTTTTACTATTTAGGTCTTAGCCTTCTCGTTTTAATTGTATTGGGTGTCGTTTTTGGCGTATCCAGTGTAAAGGAATCTTTCGGGAAGGGTAGGACAACTGAGGAAAAAGAATGCAAAGCCGCGGGAAAGAATCATGCCAAAGGTATGTTCGGCTCCGGGACCCCCGCGCACGCCGCGGGACTGAAGTGGAAGAACCGCGGAACCGATATTGTGAATGAAATTAATAGCAAGTGTAATGATGAATGGGGAAGCGGCTCAAGGACGCAGAAGCCGGGTCGTGCGATGACCGCCGCGCGGATGGCCGCGAGGATATCCAGCGCACAGCAGTACGGCATCCAGGAGGGGGCGCGGATTGTCAACGATCTATTGCCCCGCGGCGAGCTAGGAATCAACAGCCTCGATCCAGAGACCGACGGCGACCACCATTACAATTGATCTATAGTGAATGAAATCGGGGTGAAATGTGCCACATGCGACTACACTCTGTCCCAAAGCAAAGAAATTGGTCGCGGATATGCTCTTGATGCTCATAGGACGCGCGATGGGTGGTGAAATTTGGTAAAAAACGCTGTCAACTGAAAAGTAATTATACATAAAAGAGCAACAATAAGTTGCTAAATGAGGACGACCCGATTTGAACGGGCAACCACCTGGAATTTCCATATAACTGGAATCAGGGATTCTACCGAATTGAACTACGCCCCCCATTGAAAAAACGAGAGCTTGGACTGAGAATCGAACTCAGGTTTCCAGTGCAGTTTGATAGCATTTTGCTAAACACAAACTGGGGTACTAACCACTGTACGATCCAAGCAATCTGATGAATATAACTTTTTGTTATATTATTAGTAATTNNTAATATTTTCATTTATATAATATTTTTAAGATTCAATACCGATTGTACTTTTNATTTCAGTAAGACNTTTATCTACCAATGGTCCTGCTTTTTTTTGAATATGTCTTTTTAATGCTACCCCTACTGCTGTTGTTAAAAGCAAAAAAATTGAACATGTGAAAACAATTCTGCGATCGAATTCTCTAAAAGGTCTGTCTTTATAAGTCAATGGGTTAAATCTAGCAAATAAAATAATTCCAATATAAAGTTTTAGAAATGTTTGTACAGAATCCAAATATTTTGGAGCAAATGTACCAATACCTAAAATTCCCAGCCAAATTAATACGAACATTGAATACAAAGTGTACAAAAAGATATAGTCATATATGTTTCCCATTACATATATATTAAAAAAAATATTCAATAAAATATTTAATAAAATATTTAATAACATATGGTTCTAATCACGATGGATAAAGCGACATATTTAGCCTTTTTTATAATTGTTTTATTAGCATTAGCCTCTATAATAGGAATAATTACTCTAATAATAACATTTTCAATTAAATTATCTAAAAAGAAAAACNNNAAANGCCGCACTATCCTGTAGATAAATTCAAANTATTTTTAGAAAANATATTTAATAAAATATTTGATNTAATAATGGTAAAAAATGTTAAATATAAAAAAAACAAGAAAACTATAAAAAATCGTAAAAGAAAAACNATGACAAGNCGTCGTCGCACCACTAAGCGCGGNGGTATGGATACNAGTNCATCATCTTCATTGGATAATTTTTCTGANGATGGTATGTCTGCTNCTACNTTGAATTCGCCACAACATTTTTCAAGAAATTCAATTGGATCTTTGGGATCATTGGGCTCTTTTGGATCTTTAAATGAATCCGAATCTAACGAATTATATGGTCCTGCTATATTTTCAGCCAGTGTAAATAGTGGTGTAAATAGACAAAACAGAAACCGTTTCGCAACATCAAGCCCTTCTATTCAAATTAATGAATATTCTAGACCACCATTGGATCGTTTTGCAACAAGAAGTCCATCTATTGCGTATAGTGAATCTGTTTCTGCGGAAGCATATAGACGTGGACCAAACGCTGATCCTCCTTTACCAAAAGATGAAAATTGGAAAATATTGTTTACTATTGAAGGTGTTGCTGTATATATGAGAAAACAAAATGAAAAGTTAATATTTCAATTACAAAGACCGGGAGATATTCATGATATAAAAAACACAGCTTTATTCAAAAAAATAGAAATGGTTAATAGAAAAATAGCAAGAGTACAAGAATCCGAAAAAGTGGAAAATGTCAGTAATGGACCTTGGAATAAGTTTTTAACGCCAGAAGGAATAAATGTATATTATTCTTTGACTAATGATATGAATGTTGATAATATCAAAGTAATCCCCCCATCATTCTCAGGAAATCCAGAATATGATATAAATAATATTCAGTTATAATTTTATTTTATTAAACATATTTATAGTACGTTCTAAAATTGTGTTTTCTATATTTCTACATTTTCCTAATTCTTTTTTATTTTTAATTTGCCTAAATGCGAAACGCGCATATTTTGTTTTTGGAAGTGAATACCATCGATAGGACCTATCATTATGTCGCTGATATTCAAATTCTTTTGAATAATAACTTAGTTGTGTAATAACAGAATTCATTTTCAATCGTGATTCAACGTCACCATAACTTAAAATCTCATTAATTAATACATCTGGCAATGAAACATAATATTTATACAAATCCATAATTGTTTTTTATTTTTTTATTTTAAACATATGGACATAACATGTGGGCGTTTAAGATGCACATTTAAATTTATAAATATATATTAATTAATGACTTTACTGATTAATCAACAAGAGTCATCTAAACAGTCGAATACAAGAGGTGTAACCCCTCTTTATGCGGATCAAATAGTCGAAGAATATTATTGTGGTCCAAAAACTTTTTTATTATACTTACTATGTCCATTACTTATTTGTTTTGGAGAAAGAGCACCTTTATTTGATAAACAGGAATGTAGAATAGTATAGAATATATAATGTTAACAACAATAATTAGTCATTAATACAAATTTTATGCATATAATATGACAATTCTCCAAAATCCAAATTAGGACAAACAAAATATTTATCAATAATATTCACAATATCTTCTGGTAAGATTGTTAATAACACATAACTATTGGCATATTTATTATTATGAATATTTTCTAACATTTTATTTATTTTTTTAAGAACATTGTTATTTATTTGTTTTTTACCAAATTCAAATTGTAATCTTTGCAAACAAATATTTGAATAATTAAACATATGAATATAATTTTTAGAACAATGTTTTGTGTCAAGACAAAATAAATATGTGTGAAATAAATGTTCGAATGTTGTTAAACCAATTCCCATATTTTCTGGAAAATAATCATACATATTCATCAAGCAGTCTCTATATTTAAATCCCAATGTTTCTGTATTTGAATCATAATAAATATTATCCATTTTAAATCCAGTGGATAATATTCCAGTTGCAATTATTGTGTTATTAAATGTTTTACTGCTAAAAACAGTTTTTTGATTAATACGTTTAGTCACAATATACATTTTAATCAGTAAAATCGCTACTTTTTTTACTGAAATATTTGACAATTTAAGAAATTTGCATTTCTTTAAATATGATATTCTGTATTCATCTATTATATTCCAATTTTCGATATTTTTCAACCCAATATGTTCCTCATTTTCCCAATTAATTATATCCATTTTTCTATAATCATATTTTGCTTTAATAAATGATTCTATAAGTTGTGGTTCTGCTAAAATCCATGCTTTTACAAATTTTATAGTATCATCTAATAAATATTGAATCACATTTTTAACATAAACGCACATACATGGTTCACAATCATATAATGATTTGTGATCGTCAATAATGTATTTCATACTGTTATCATAAACTTGTTTATATGATCTCATATAAACATCATTTTTGATGTCATTTTCCAAATTTTTATATCCATTGCATTCTTGTCTTAATATTTTTTTTAGACTGAATACATAATAATTGTTTTTTATAGGTGTTTTATAAGTTTGCTCATATATTTTTGAAACTAAATGTTTTTGAAAACAATGTGAATATGGATAAGTCATCTTATTGCATTATTTTTTATATTTAGTGTTTAACTATAAACACAAAAATATGATAAAAATGATAGATAAAAAATAATATTAATATAATTAATGAATGGAAACATTATTTCTACTAAGAAAGAAAATAACATTAATAAAAAAATAAAAATNCTTAGAAAAATATTAAATTCCAATAAAANATTTAGAAAAAGAGTCGGAATGTGCGCCAGCGGTGGCGGCGAGTATGAGTCTGAAAATCCAATTCCAAAAACAAAAGGTCTTGTGTTTGATTGGAAAGATAACCGTCTTCATTACCAAAAACCACCCCTACCTCGAGTCAACATCAAAAANAAAGTTTTAGAAAGAGGAAACATTATAAAAGGAAATTACTATATATATTCTGATACATACAAAAAAATTTTAAAACTTGTAAAGGCGATAGATAGTTACAGTATATGTGAAATAATAATTAATATGATTGATAAGAATAATATTAACATTTCCGAATCAGAAAATATTATTCAAGATTTTTCTCCAAGAAATCTTTTTTATTTAGAAAATAATATTTCGTATATAGAAAAACGAATTAAATTTGCGATGAACCACGATGCTGATGAAAAGAATCGTGTTATACATGAACGGAAATATGCAAAAATAGTTTCTATTCCACATTATTTACAAAATGAAGTCACTATAAACGGAGTCCCATCTCCAGATTTAAAAATTCCTTACCAATTCGGAATTAGATATTATGGTAAAAAAAATAAGGATGGTTCACGAGTTGGTTATGAACCATCATGGATGAATATGCCAGTTGATGTAAGTATATTTGACAATAATCTACGCGCGCGCGTCTATTATATAGAAAAAACAAATTTAAAAAAAAATATTAAAAACAAGACTAAAAAAGAGAAACGAGAAATACGTAAATCTATAAGTAAACTCCGTGATCAAGATAACATAAATAAAAATTATAATAGTACTGATACTGATGATATAGATTTTGATAAAGGTTGGCATGGACGTGACCGTGCAAACGAACGTTTAATAACATCTAATGATATTCAGTCAGCACTAAAATATGGATATATAAAAAGAGACCCAAAGAAGAAGGATGGAAGTTATGGTAAATATATGAAAAAAGGTTCTCCGAAATTAGAACTTGGATATATTGATGCTCCAGATGAATGGTTATATTGGGCAATTGTTGGGGAGGATGATAAAACGATAACTAATGTAAGATATAATTCCGAATATAAAGGAATAAAACATCCTACAAAAATATCTATCGGTGAATATTTTCCTTATGATGCACCTCCAAAACTCCTTGACAAAAAGTACAAGAAGGATAGTTCTGGTGAATATATTATAACTCCAAACGATGATGAATTATCTGTTAATACAGAATTATCTATACCATATAGTGGTGTATTATCGAATCGAGCCCCGAGTCCGTCATTAAGTAGTTCAATCAGTTCCCGCGCATCATCACCACATCCATCACTGGGTAGTCCTATAAAAAAGGGAATTTCTTATAGTGATGCTACTAAACTTGAGTCGTCTATTGATGAAAGCAATGTGGAATATGGAGTTGAAGAGAGAAAGAATGAAGATTCTTATGAATCTGATCTTGCAGCTACATTAGAAGCATCAAAGATTACTAGTGGAGATGAAGAGCTTGATAAACTCCTTGAAAACTTAAATTTAACACATCTAGCTCAAATTTTGAAGGAATCGGGAATTAATTCTGATAATTTACTAAACATAGATATTGATACCCTAAAAGCTTTGGGAATAAAAAATGAAGATGCGGAGAGACTCGTAATGTGGGCAGATATGGACCATGCAGACAGAGATAAATCGCATGTGGACGCATTGGATAACACTTTTGATAAAAAAAATCCATCTAATCTACAGACCCTGCAACAGATGCAGCCAATTGATCCAAGTCTCCAACGCGCCATGGACGCTGCCACCATGCAGAATGCGCAACTATCTATGGCTAATAGAAGTGGCTTTCGCGTGCTGGCACCTCCTCCTCCTCCTCCTCCTCCGACGCATGTGTCACAAGTGAACCAGTACGGATTACCCGAAGAGCTTTTCGAACACATTCTTTATCCAATGTATCCACCTACTATTCTTGCACCAATTCCCCCTCCTATTCTTACACCAATTCACCATACCCATCCTACAAATACCCATCCTACAAATACCCATCCTACAGATACGCGTAATGCGCGACGTAAGAAGTATTGGACTAAATATACGGGTCCGCCCAAACCAAGGGGGGGGTCTTTGATAAATGGGGGTGGCGCTGCCTCATCTATTCCAGTTGACGCATCGCCTTCTGTCGTCCAAGCGCCTGTATCTAAGTCGAGGGGTCCATCAGATTGGAATGAAGTAATTAAAGATATAAATGCCCGTGCGGAGAGACTTGGTGTTGATTATGAAAGAGCTTCTAATGTTGCACAATTGAGGTGGCCTGAATCTAATAGAGGCGGGCCTCGTGGATGTAAAAATACTGAAGATCCGGTAACTTTTGAAAAATTTGAAAGGTCTGATTTTGAAGAACTTAATTTACGAAAATTGCCATCTGGTTATTGTTATAAAGTTGATACATTGTTACAATTGGACAAATGGGAGGATCCATTAACACGAGATAAATTGCCTGAAAAATGGGATGTAATTGATGAGCCATCGCCTCAAATCGAGGAATATGTGCCTCAAATCGAGGAATCACCGCCAGTAGCGCGCCGCCGAAGAAATAGAAATGCGTTCATGCATGCTGGTTCTGATAATATTGAGTCAAGATCATTAAGAGATATAACAAACGTTACACAAAATGATGAATATGTATTACAAACTCCAAAAAAAAGAACATCTTATTGGTCATCAATTGGAGTAGAATCACCAAAAATAAAATCATCTAAT
>PAJW01000043.1 GCA_002710265.1 Gammaproteobacteria bacterium
ATAATAAATTTATGAAAAAAATTATATTTTTAGTTTTATTTTTTAGTCTTTCATCTAATGCGCAAATGTCTTTAAAGGATTATGCTGAAATTCGTTTTGATTTTGATTTTGACAAGATGGATAAATCCTCATTAAGTTACATTATAAAAAAATGTCATGCGATAGGTGGATTTGCTGAACAAATTGGGATGAGTGGTGGTAAAAATATGAGACTAGAATATGGAGGGTTGATGCTTCAAACTTATGAGATAACACATCCTTCTCTTTCAGAAGATGAACATTTTGAATTAATGCATAAAGAAACAAAACCTCTCTATATAGAATATCTTAATTACTATAATAGAAATAAAAAAGATCCTGACTTAATAACAAGTGATTATGCATTTTGCAAAATGCTTAGTGAAGCATAGCAGTTATAAAAGTTTGACAAAGTGGCAAAACACAAAAAAGGCACTCGCAAACACAGTCACAGTAGGGGTTTCAGAGGTGGTGTTTTGTGCAACTATTGAGTGGGAGCAAAATTATGAGTGACAATTTTGACGTCAAAAAGTACCAATTGAACATTGATAATATTTTAGTTATATTAGCAAAATGAAGCTATCAAAAGTATTTATATCTTTTTTTGTTTTTTCAGAACTGACTTATGCTCACGAAGTTGATTTAAATAAAGAGGAGCTTGTGAGATTATCTTCAGACTTTTTAGTAAAAGATTTATCTATAGGTGATTCTATGAGAGTTTCATCATGGAGTTTTTGTGTTGAAGACAATAGATTTAGAATAAGCAGTCTAGTTGGAAATACAAAAAAATCAGAATATAGCTCTGAGTTTAAAATTCTTATGAGACCTGATAATAAAATTTCTCTTACAATTACACCTAGAGATGAAGATGAAAGAATAGAAGATTTGATTCCAGGGTGGAGTGAATGTTATGAGGAAGATGCTATTTTTTATATGAATAAACCTAAGCCTGTTTATTATTACGTTACTGATATCAACGGTTTCAGTAAATTATCTTCATATATAAATTATCTTTACGATGAAGGTTTTAAGAAGGGCTCCAGATATTAAAAAAAATTTTCTAGCTAAATGCTGTAAACTTCAAACATAGATTTCCAAAGAAGTTTTTCTTTTAAGTGTGAATAATATGAAAATTTGTATAGTTTTTGGTCACTATAATACTAAAGATTCTTTTAACGCATCTGTTAGAGACATCTTTATTGATGAGGCAAAAAAAATTGGACATGAAATAGATCTGATTAATTTGTTTGATGAAGAAGAACAATTACCATTTTACAGAAGTGATATAAATCCTCCTCCAAGATTAGTAATGGACTATAGAAATAGACTTGAAGATGCTGATGTAATGTTTTTAATGAGTGCATGCCACAATTTAAGAATGAATGTAATCCTTGAAAATTGGATTGATTGGGTTCTACATCCCACATGGTTTTTTTCCTATAAATCTCTATTACCCGATAGCAAGTTTTTTGGTAATTATGGATATCCCGTTGCTGGCGCAATGAAAAATAAAATTGGAATTGTCTCTATGACTTATGGTGGACCAATGGTGAGCTATTTCAACTTTTCTCTTTTCGACAATATTCCTTATAGAAGATTAAAAAAGTCTGTATTTCAATTAGGAGGACTAAAGACAAAATATTTAAGATTTTATTCAGTTCTTCCTAATATGAAAAAAAGTGATTTTGAAAAACAAATGCAAAAAGTAAGAAAATTTGCAAGAAGTTTAAAATGAAGTTTTTTGGTTGGAGAATGGTATTCACTGGTCTTACCCTTGAGTTCACTGTTGTAGGTTTCCTTTTTTACAGCTTTCCTGTCATTTGGCCTTACCTGATATCAGAACTAGGCATGACTGAAAGTCAGCTTGGAATGGTTTCTGCATTCTATTTTATTCCTGTGGCAATTTTGGCAATTATTATTGGACGCGCCCTTGATAAGTATTCTGTTAAAAAATTTATGATGATGGGAGCCATAATTTACGCTGTTGGGCTTTTCTCTTTAAGTTTCATAAATTCTTATTGGTCTCTTCTAACCATTTATCTCACAATTCTTGCCTTAGGATCAATTATGATGGGAAATTTAGCTGTATCTAAATTAATCTCAAATTGGTTTGATAAAAATGCAGGTAGAGCCTTAGGTATCGCAGCAATAGGTATTTCCTTTTCGGGAGTTATGTTGCCTTTGATTGTTGATCCTCTTCTTGACTTAGTAGGTTGGAGAAATGTTTATGTAATCTTTGCTTCAATAGTTCTTTTTATCATTCTACCTCTTATTTTTTTTACTGTTATTGATGATCCAAAGACTGTAAATCAAGTTAAAGATGGCATTAAAAAAGATTTTATAGAAGAATCTTTACCTAAGGAGATGAACGCAAAACAGCTTTTATCAAAAAAAGTATTTTGGTTAATTTCTTTGGCGTTCGCTTTTCAATTTCTTTCCATGATGGGTGTGCTTGCTTTTCTGCCAGTTCATGCAAGTAAAATGGGACTTGATGAAACCTGGAGTCTTATAGGATTACCTATCAAGCAATATGTTTTTGCATACTCTTTAGCTGCATTTGGAGGAGTTCTAGGAAAAATAATATTTGGGTATCTAATGGATATGATGAAAGCTGCACATCCTGCAATGATGGCTATGTTCCTTCAAGCAACTGGAATCTTCGGAATAACTTATTTTAATGAACCAAATATATTTCTCTTATGTTCATTCATATTTGGTTTAGGTTTTGGTGCTGCAACGCCTCTCATGACTGCATGTTATCTTCGAATTTTTGGAGCACATAATCTTGGAAAAGCTAGAGGCATCTCATCTCCAATTATTTCTCCACTTCAGCCAATAGGAATATTAATAACAAGCATTCTAATAGGTTTTCATGATACTTACTTTGTAGCTTTCAATATTATGGGATGTTTTGCTCTAGTAGCTGTACTTTTGGCAAGCCAAATCCAAGAGCCAGAAAAAATCTGATTTTTCTTTGCAGCGACTGTGAAATCACCTTCACTATTATTTAATTATAGTGTTCCAAACTGCTAAAAAAGTTAAAAAAGCAAAGAGTTGCGAAAAAGCCATAAAAGCTAAAACCAACCATCCAATTACAAAAATAATAAATCTCAACAAAACAAAGTTAAATGTAAGCTGTATCAAAGAATGAATGACTCTTAAAACTACAAATGTCCAAGCCAATTGAATCATTAAAGGGTCATATTTATCTATTAATGCAATACTTAAAGTAATTACATAAAATGCCACTGGTTGTTCAAAAAGATGATTATAGTTATCTCCAGCTCTTTCTACCCAACGGGGAAGAGATCCTTTTAAATCTTTTGTATTTGCTGCATCTTGTGGGTTTTTAATAAACCTTACACGCCCATACGCTAATAATAAGAAAACTATAAATGTCCAAATTATTAAAACAAATACTGGTGTTAAAAGCGCTATTTGATTCATATTAACCTACATATATTAGAAATTATTTTATTAAAACATATAATAATTACCTTATATTAATATTTGAAGTAAAATTGCCAACATAAATGTTCAAAAAAATTGAAATATGGATTCTTTATCTTGTAGTATTGCTAAGCATTGTCTTTGCAATTGGATTTGGAGTGCTTGTAAGACAAGAAATAGTAGGTGATACAAAGCTTGGTAAAGTTGATATATCCAGTGTTTCTGGGCCTGCTGCATACATAGCTAGCCTTCCTGAGCAATTTCTAAAAAAAATGCTTAAACCAAATCCAAATAGAGTTAATGATATTTGGGATGAGGATAGATTTTTCTTTTCTCAAAAAGGTTTTGAAGGAACTCCTAACTCATTTGAATCATACCTTCTGCTGTCAAGATATGATGGCGATTTGAGTGAGGGAGTGGTTGAGCTTGTAGATTTAACAAATTTTGAAGTTTTGCATACCTGGAATCCAGATATCGATGCTTTCAACAATATGATAAATCAAGTTGATGAGTTCAAATATATAGATAGAGATGATAATAATAGTAGAAAAACTTTAATGCATCCTAAGCTTACCAATGATGGTGGTTTGATATTTGGATGGAATTCTCCATTAAGAAAAATTGACGCATGTTCTAAAATAGTTTTTCAGAACACAGCTGATATTTTTCATCATTCTATAGAAACAGATAATTCAGGTAATATTTGGGCTGCAAGTCATATGTATCCGCAAACTCTTTCATCTGAAAAGGTGGGTAGAGATATCTTTGGAAGTGGAGGTTTTTTAGATGATGCCATTGTGAAGTTAAATCCTAGCGGAGAAATATTATACGAAAAATCTCTTTCACAAGTATTTTTAGAAAATGATATGGAATATCTTTTATTTCTTGGGGGAGGCTTAACATTTAATAGAGATCCGATACATCTAAATGATATTCAACCTGTAAATAATGATAGCGAATATTGGAAAGAGGGAGATGTTTTTCTTTCCCTAAGGCATCAGTCAATGATTTTATTATATAGACCATCAAGCAATAAAATCATATGGAAAGGAACAGGACCATTCTTTCACCAGCACGATGTCGATATACTTGATGATCATACAATATCAATATTTGATAATAACGCCAAGATTTTTAAAGACGGAAGGACTGTAGATGGATTCAATAAAGTTATTATTTATAACTTTAAAGAAGATAGTTACACATCCTATATGTCAGATAGTCTTGCCGAGCATGATGTTCGGACACCTAACCAAGGTAGAAGTGAAATACTTCCAAATAAGGAATTATTTATAGAAGAAAGCTTTTATGCAAGAACACTTTATTTCAATGCTGACGGTTCTTTAAGATGGTCACATGTTAATACTGCAAATAATGATAAAGTATATAAAGTTGGATGGTCACGAATTTTATATACTCAAGAAGATATTAAAATTGTAAATAGTTTCCTTGATAACAGAGGTGTTTGCGATGAATAAGCTAATTTTATTTTTACCTTTAATATCATTATCAATGTTTACTTTTGCTTATATTGGTCCTGGGATGAGTGGTGGAGTTATTGCAGCCATTTTAGGCTTTATTGCAGCATTTTTATTGGCATTATGGAGTATTTTGTATTATCCAATTAAACGTATGCTCAATAAAAGAAAAGATAAATAAAATGTTTTATCAAATAATTAGTAATGAAACTGAATGAATCATTTTGTTTTACTTTTGATCTGTATTTTCTCTGTTGAAGCTTTTTTTAGATTAAATTTTTTATTACTTGTAGGCTCAATTCTTAATGTTACTAAAAGGGTTTTATACGTAATACCTCAAGATAGAATAAGCGACCATTGGAAAGAAAAAATAATTCCAATGTATGCATGTAGGATTATGAAATTTTCATTACAAATTTTACTAATTTTTATGTTTATAGTTTCATTTTTATTTATTTCCAATACTTATATTTTTAACTTTTTTGAATTGATATTTTCATTTCTTGGAATTATTGAATCTATATTTTTTACATCTGTATATGTTTTTTTGAGAAGGATATTTATTAAATGAATAATTATTCTTGGATGCAGCAGAAACTTCATCAATATGCACTTTCATCAAAGTTTATGCGAGAAGCGGCCTTTGACTTAGAAAGTTTAACTACAAAACCCATTCGGCATAATGATAATCATGTATTTATTTCAGGTATTGCTCGCTCTGGAACAACTATATTATTGAATGCTATATACAAATCGAATGAATTTGCATCTCTATCATATAAAGATATGCCATTCGTTCTTGCACCAAACCTTTGGTCAAAGTTATCACCATTTAAAAAAGATTTAGACCTAATAGAGAGAGCTCATGGAGATGGAATTGAAGTTTCAAAAGAATCTCCAGAAGCATTTGAGGAGGTCTTCTGGATGACTTTTTATGATTCTAGAAGCAGCATTGATGAAATGTTTAGAACTTATGTATCCCTCATTAATCACAAATACCAAAAATACAGATACTTAAGTAAAAATAATCAGAATATAAAAAGAATAGAAGTAATATCTAGAATATTTCCAAATTCTAAAATATTAATTCCATTCAGAGAGCCACTTCAACAAGCATACTCTTTGCTATATCAACATAAAAGATTTATTAATAATTCTAATCAAAATAAATTTATATCAAATTATATGAAGTGGATAGGGCATACCGAGTTTGGACCCAATTACATACCTATGTATAAGAATGGCATTGACTATAATGATGATATGAATATTAATCACTGGATTGAACAATGGTGCTTAAATTATCAAAGCTCTTTGGATTCTTTTAAAGATAAGAAAAATATCCATTTTATTTGCTATGAAAAGTTGTGTGAATCAAATGAATATTGGTTAAATACCTTAAAAATTTTAGATATTAAGGAAAAATATAGCTTCCCATTTAAAACTGCTATAAAAGAAATATCTTTAGATTATGATCATGAATTCAATGATAAAGCTTCGTTCATATACTCTGAGTTATCTAAATATACATAATTTCCAAAGTGTATAATGCTTGCATGAATAGAGAACTAAGATGAAAAAACTTAAAGTTGGTATTATTATTGATGATTTGTTGCCTAATCAGTATGTCTTTGAGTTAATTAATTTCATTTCTGAGAATGAAAATTTTGATAATCCCGTTCTTATTTCAGGATACAAGATAAATGACTCTGAAACTTTTCTCAGTAAGCTGACTAATAAATTTCAAAAAAATCCATTTAAATTAATAAACAATATTCTTAATGGCATTATATTTAAATTTATAAGAGTCATTGAAATAAGAATCGTTAAAAAAAGATATCCAAAGTTTCAAACTTATACCGATATATCATCTTTCAGTGAATTTGAAATGGTAAAGGTGAATGCTCTTAGCTCAGAATATTCGTTTGTTGAGTTCACTCATCAGGACTTAAAACTACTAAGAGAAAAAAGTTTAGATTGTATTGTTCATTGTGGTTCAGGAATTCTCAAGGGTGAAATCCTAAATGTTCCAAAGTTTGGAGTTATCACATATGAATCCAGAGAAGCACTGGGTTTTAGTGAGGTTGTTAACGGCGATCCAAGTAGCATTTTTGAAATAAAGAAACTAAGTCAAGAAGGAAGTAAAGATGAAATTTTGTTTAATGGAAGTTTAATGACTAGCAATATTTGGCTTGCAAATAACACTCAATTGATAGAAAAATCCAATATTTTTTTAATGAAGCTTTTGTTAGATATATCTATCAGTAGAAAGCTTATAAAATCAAATGATCCAAAATTAAAAACAAATAAATTATCCGAAATTAATTCTACTTCAATTTTATTAAAATATTTACTTAGAGTAATATTTCCAAAAATATTCAATAGTATTATTTCTAAAATACTATCTCCGAATGTAATAAGATACTCAATTGCTTATGCTTATCATGAAGCACATACTAAAAAACTTGAATATTACAAGGAAGTTATAAATCCTAAAGGACGCTTCTTAGCAGATCCATTTGTATTTGAACATAATAATGATAACTATATTTTTGTTGAAGATTTATTCTTTAATGACAATAAAGGTCGAATTTCGGCATTAAAAATAGTTGATGATAAATATGAATTTCTTGGTGTTGTATTAGAAGAAGATTTTCATTTATCTTTCCCGTTTATTTTTAGAGAAGATGATGAGATCTATATGATTCCAGAAAGTCATGAACATAATGATATACGTCTATATAAATGTTTAGAATTTCCATACAAATGGGATCTTGATCACATATTAATATCAGATATATCTGCTGCAGACACAATGATTATAAATATAGAAGGTACTTGGTTTATGTTTACAAATATTTGCAGCGCGGGATTAAATGACCATCAATCAGAATTGCATATTTTTTATTCTGACAAACTTAAATCAAATTCATGGCATCCAATTGCATCAGGTAATCCCGTAATCTTTAATTCCTTAAAAGGAAGAAATGGAGGAATTTTTTATCATGAGAATAAGATTTATCGTGTTAATCAAGCTCATGGACAAGCTCATTATGGAAAAAGCTTTGATATAAATGAAATAATTACTTTAACAAAAGACAAATACGAAGAAAAAGAATGTCTGAACATTAATGCTGATTTTAAAAACGCGATAATTTCTACACATAGTTTTAATGCCAATGCCTCATTGGCAGTAATTGATTTTGCAAGACATCAACGCCTTAGAAAAGCTTTAAAAACCTGATCTAAGTCATATGGAATATAATATTATTAATAATGAATAAACTTATACCTCCTTTTGATAGTTTAGAAATTTTAAGAAAATATAAGACTATTAAACGAGAGCTAATCAACCAAGACGGTCTAATTGATCTTAAGATTTTCATTGCTAGTGGTTCAACAACGGATGAAATAAAAAATACCCTAGAGGTATTTCTACTCAATATTGGTATAAGGCCTAAATTCCTCCAAGGTGACTATGGACTATTTTATGAAGATTTAGCATTCAAAAATAAAACCCTTTCAGATTTTAAACCAGACATTATTTATATACATACCTCTTTTAAAAATCTTCAATTTTCTCCTAAATACTCAGAGGAAGCATCAAATTTAGATGACAACCTTAAGCGAGAGTTTAAGCGTTTCGAAGATATTTGGACTTTTGTCAGTCAAAGCTATGAATGCATAATTATTCAAAATAATTTTGACTTACCTCCTCATAGAACTCTTGGAAATTTAGATAGTACTCATCCTGAGGGATTGGTAAATTTCATAAATAGATTAAATATAAGATTTTCAGAATATGCCAATAAGAATAAAACTTTATTCATAAATGATATAAATTATTTGTCATCATTTCATGGAATTGAAAATTGGTTTTCTATGACAGAATGGTATAGAAGTAGGCATTCTGTATCATTAAAATATATACCTTACCTCTCATACAGCATATGTAATATTATTGCAGCGTTATTTGGGAAATCTAAAAAAGCTCTTGTTCTAGATTTAGATAATACTTTATGGGGAGGGGTAATTGGTGATGATGGCCAGTCTAAAATAAAAATTGGTAATGATTCGCCTACATCTGAAGCATATCTTGATTTTCAAAAATATATAAAAGAATTACATTCAAGAGGAGTTATGCTTTCTATAGCATCAAAAAATAGCTTAAAAAATGCTTTAGATGGTTTAAATCACCCCGAAGGAAAACTCAAGGAAAAAGATTTCATTTCAATAAAAGCTAATTGGTCGAATAAAGCCCAAAACATAGAAGAAATATCAACAGAGTTAAATATTCATAATGATGCACTCGTTTTTATAGATGATAATCCAGCTGAAAGAGATTTAGTTGAGCAATATTTACCCGATGTGAATGTTTTGAAAATGACTTCTAATATTACTGATTATATTGGTATTCTCGATAGGTCTGGATTTTTTGAGGCAGCGATAATATCCAAAGATGATGTGAATAGAAACGCAACTTTTGAAGCTAACAAACAAAGAGAAAGTTTTGAAAAAAAGGCTGTTAATTATCATGATTATTTGATTTCACTGGAAATGAATTCAACTATAAAAAAATCAACAGGAGAAGAATTAGAGAGAATTTCTCAATTAATAAACAAAACCAATCAATTTAACCTTACAACATATAGGCATAGCTCATCTGAAGTACTGAACTTTATGAAATCTGATAAAAAAATCGTTATATATGCAGATTTGAATGATAGGTTTGGTAAAAATGGAATAACATCCGTTATGGTATGTAAAATATTAGAAAATGAGATTGAAATATACATATGGGTCATGAGTTGTAGGATTTTTAAAAGAGAAATGGAGCTTGCCATGTTTGATGAATTGGTTGATATTGCTAAGAGAACCAAAAAAGATAATATTAAAGGTGTA
Organism: Gammaproteobacteria bacterium; assembly: GCA_002710265.1. Lineage (GTDB taxonomy): Bacteria > Pseudomonadota > Gammaproteobacteria > Magnimaribacterales > D2472 > SAR86A. The sequence goes on from PAJW01000043.1 coordinate 9,849, forward strand.
TATATTCCCACTGCAAAAAATAAATTTGTAGCAGACCTTTATGATTCTCTGGGTTTCAAGAAGATTAAATCTCCGAAAGATAAGCAAAATGAATCACACTACACAATTGAAATCAAAGACATAAAACCACTTAATAGATCAATAAAGGTTATAAATGAGTAGCTCTGATATTGAAAAATCTCTTAAAGAAATTGTTATCGATGTTCTTGATATTGAAGATATTGATGGATTTAATTTATATGAGGATTCAAAAATTGATGATTTTCCTGAATGGGATTCACTTGCTCATATAAATATTATTACTCAAATCGAATCAATTTATGGTTTTAGATTTTCACTTGATGAAGTAGAGAGTTTTAATTCAATAAAAGATATTATTAAATCGATTTGTTCCAAGATTTAATTTAATGAAATTTTCTATCACGGATCAATTAAAGTTTTCTGAAATATCTCAAGATTTTAATCCAATTCATTGTGACGAAATTCTTTCAAGGAGGTATATTTTTGGCGAGCCAATAGTTCATGGCACAAATGCTATGATTTTTGCTATCAAGGAGTGGTCTAAACTTTCAGATTCACCTTTTTTTATTGATAAACTCAAATGCATATTTAGAAAGCCCATATTTTTAAATAAAAAGATAACAACCAAAATTGAGAATATTAACAACTCAATAAAAATAACTTTAATACAGGAACATGAGATTAAAGTTAAGATCTTAATGGAAGTGAGTGCAACTAAGCATCATTATTTTGATATGAACAATAATGACTTGTATACCAATAAGTCACCAATTGAGCTTTCTTTGGACGATCTTAAAAATTACTCAGGTAAAGTAGATTGTTCACTTAATATATCCCTCGCTGAAAAATATTATTCCAAAGAGTTCGTTCATAAGATTGGTTGCGATAAGTTAGCTGAAATTTTAGGTTATTCTAGGATCATTGGAATGCATGCTCCAGGATTAAACTCAATTTTTTCACAACTAACCTTTCATAAAAACACTCATCATTCAAACCTTATCTCCTATGAGGTTAATTCAATAGACAAAAGGTTTAATATTATTAATATTAAATCCGATGGCCCAAATTTTAGTGCATGCTTAAAAGCTTTCTACAGACCACCTAAGGTAAAACAAAAAACAATTGAAGAAATAAAAAATTATATATTGGTTAATGAATTTAAGGATCATAGGGCTTTGATAATTGGAGCCTCAAGAGGTTTGGGTGAGATAACAGCAAAATGCCTTGGTTGTGGCGGAGCAAGTTTGCAATTGACTTATGCTAAGGGCATGCAAGACATCATAGATGTTTCGAATGCTATTTTAGGTATTAACAATCAAAATGTGTCTTTTCTAAAATTAGATATTACTAAATCAAATGAAATAGACTTTAATGATATTAAACAATTCAAACCCACACATGTCTTTTATTATGCTACTCCATTTATTTTCAGCGGATCAAAAAATAAATTTTCTAGAGAAAAATATAATAAATTTAGGCTTTATTATTTAGATGCATTTGAAATACTAGTAAAAAATTTATCCGAATTAAACAAAAATATTAAAATCTTGTATCCTTCTTCAATTGCAATTGATGAGGAGCCAGCAGATATGCTTGAGTATACTCTTGCTAAAAAAGAAGGCGAAGAACTTTGTTTAAAATTAGAAAAGAAATATCCGAATTTAAAAATTCTTTGCCCGAGACTACCAAGACTTTATACAGATCAGACCGTAAGCCTAACTTCTGTCAAAAATGAAGATCCAATTCAGATTCTTGATATTATTAGATCAATGAGTAATAGAGATTAAATTTATATATCTTATGAATAAAAAAAGCATGAATTTAACATACCTGCAGATTAAGTCAGACAGAGACTTAAATGATGCAGTTACTTTTTTAGAGAAGGGTTTTAAATGGAAAAAATTTAAATCAGATCTTGTAAAGAGTAAGTTTCCAATTATAAATAAGCATCTTAATTTTCATGGAATTATGATTAAAGACGATAAAGAAGTCATTGGAGCGATGTTATTTTTTCATCAAGGCTTTATAAATATTGAAAATGAAAAAAGATCCATAATCAATATGTCAAATTGGTATATGAATCAAAAATACAGAGGCTTACCTTCAATAACTTTTCTAAGATACATGCTTGAGGAATTTGATAATTATATTTTCACAAATTATTCCGCTAATAATGTTGCAGAAAAAATATTATTAAAAATTGGATTTAAGAAAATGCAATTAAAAAGGGCCTCATTATTGATAACTGAAAGCATTTTCAATTTTTCAAATATAAAAATTAAAGATATTCACAAAGATTCATTAAAAATAGAAAATAATATTGAAACAATCTTAGATGAAGGTATTGGAATCAGGTTTTTAGAAATGAAAATTGATCGATATAAATTACAATTAATTATTAAGAAAAGAGTTTTGAGAAGATCTATTTTTGGATTTGAGTTTAATTGGAGAACCACAACAATTATTTGGACAAGTAACGAGGCAATGCTTGCAAGATATTGGAAAAAAATATGTAATAAGTTGCTTATATATACAAAATCTATGAAGCTTGTTTGCGACTTTTCATCAAATTTTCCACATAATGCTTTGGAAAAAGAAAATAATTATTTGTATTTCTGCAATAATCAAAGCTTAGACTTCATATCTCCAATTCAATCTGAAATGAATATTTTTGATTAATTTAAGAAATTAAATATATTTTATTATTCTGAGGTTTATTCGAAATCAGATATGAATTTAATATTTGTTTCTTTTAAGTTCAATAAATAGTGAATTGGAAGAGCATCATTGTATTTAGCATCCTCGAGCACCTTAAGCTTTTCATGGGAATTAATGATAATAAAAATATTTTTTACTTTGTTAAAAGCAGATAAATTCATAGTTAATCTAGGTAAGTGAGGATCACCCATTGCATCAGTTTTTAATATTTCCGGTTTGCTTTTTAAATCAATAAATTTTTTATCTTTAAGATGACATGGGAAAATTGAGGCAAAGTGACCATCAAGACCGAATCCTAAAATTGCTATATCAATATTATCATTAATCTTAAAATTTCTAATTGATTGATAATGGGCACTTATGCTAAAAATCTTAAAAAAATTATCTCTAAGATTCTTCTCATTCGAATTTATATTAGTAACATCAATTAATCTTTCGTCTAATAACATAATTTTAACTTTGTTCCATTCTAAGTCTGAGGAGTCTAAAGCTCTGAGAAGATTAATCGGGCTACCGCCACCACTAACTATTATTGAAGCTTCATTATTTGACGAAATTGAATCTTCAAGTATTTTATGAATTAATTTAATTGTTTTTTTCATATGAAGTTCAGCATTTATATCATATATTTTTATCTGATAGTAAATAAGAAGTATTTAATATATCGACTTTCTTTTTTATCATGAAAAGAATTAAATTAATCATAGAAAAATATAATTATGTTCTCAATAGATCAAACTAAACATATAATTAGTGCCCATGGATAAGACAAGTAAAAATTACCGTAATTTTATATTGGTATTGTTAACTATCGTCTATGGTTTTAACTTTATAGATAGACAAATAATGGGTATTCTTGCTCCATTTATTCAAAAAGATTTAGGACTTTCAAATACTGAGCTCGGGCTATTAATTGGTTTAGCCTTTGCTATTTTTTATACTCTAGTTGCAATACCAATTGCCTGGTTGGCTGACAGGTATAATAGAGTCAATATCCTTTCTATTGCTTTAGCGACTTGGAGTGGTTTTACAGCCTTGACGGGATTAGCAAATAATTTCATACAAATAGGCCTTGCCAGAATGGGTGTTGGTATTGGAGAGGCTGGAGGAAGTCCACCATCACATTCGATAATTTCAGATTTATTCCCAAAAGAAGAGAGAGCAAGTGCATTAGGAGTATACTCAATGGGTATTCCTTTGGGGATTATGGCAGCTTATTTTGTAACTGCTTCTCTAATGGGATCTTCGGGTGATGTAGATTGGAGAAGAATTTTTATTGTATTAGGTCTTACAGGCATAGGCTTGGCATTGGTGGTTAAGTTATTGCTCAAAGAGCCAGTTAGAGGTGCAATGGAGTTTGATGCGGCTACAGAAATTCAAAAACCTCCATTTCTAGAATCTTTAAAAGAACTAATGAAGATACCTGCATGGTGGGCAATGTGTTTTGGAATAGCATTTGGATCATTTGTATCATATTCAAAATCAGCATTTCAAACTAAGTATTTAGTAACCCTAGATCCAAGTTTTGATTTTCAAACTCTTGTAATCATATTAGGAATTATGAATGGAACTACATATGCAGCTGGAGCATTTTTTGGAGCTAGATTGGCAGATAAATGGGGTAAAAAAGACATTAGGGCTTATGGCTGGCTCCCCGCTTTATCTATAGCCTTATGCCTTCCAGTTGGCTTAATAACTTGGTGGGTTCCTTCAATTGAAATTCACCTAATTTTTGCAACTTTATTTTTACTACTAATAGGAATTTATTTAGGTCCAAGTTTTGCAATAGCACAAACCTTAGCCCCAATTCATATGAGAGCAATGTCCACAGCATTATTTTTCTTTATATTAAACATGATAGCTTTGGGTGGAGGGCCAACTTTCTCAGGTTGGATAATGGATCTTTTTAAAGAAAGCTTCAATGATCTTGAATCAATAAGGTATGCAATGACTGTCACTTCATTTGTTTTTGTTCCATCTGTAATTAGCTTTCTGCTAGTTTCAAAATACTTACCAAAAGATTGGAAAGAAGCAGAGGAAAGAAATCTCAAGCTTGCAGAATAATTAGTGTTGAACAATCCATTAGATATATTAAAAAACGTTAGCTCAATCGCTATAGTTGGAATTAGCTCAAAAGAAGAAAAGGATAGCTATAAAGTTATGAAATTTTTAATTGAAAAAGGGTATAAAGTATTTCCAGTAAATCCATATGAGGAGGGTAAATATATTTTAGGTAGAAAATGCTTTAAAAACCTTACAGATATTGATGATGAAGTAGACATGGTTGATGTCTTTAGAAAAGATGAATTTGTATATGATGTAACCAAAGAAGCGATTAAAATCAATGCGAAAGTTCTATGGACTCAATTAGATATTATTTGTGAAGATTCATTTAATTTAGCAAAAAATGCTGGCCTAAAAGTAGTAATGGACAAATGCCCAAAAATTGAATTAGAGAATTAATATTGGACTAATTTTTGAATATAGATTCTAATAAATCATGCAAGAAACCTTAAAAGTAGAAAAAGTTACAGAATCGATTGTTCGATTAACAATGGATGATGAAAAAACAGGAAACGCTCTTTCTGATCACATGATTAGTTTGTTAAGTACAACAATTAAAGAAGTGTCTGATGATAAATCGATTAAAGTTATTGTTATTGCTGCTACAGGTAAAATATTCTGTTCAGGACACAATTTAAAAGAAATAACAGCTGCCAGAAAAAATAATGATCAAGGAGAAAGATACTTCTTAGATTTATTTAAATCCTGTTCGGCATTAATGCAGTCAATTGTATATTGCCCTAAACCTGTGATTGCTGAAATTGATGGAGTTGCTACAGCTGCTGGTTGTCAATTAGTTGCAAGCTGCGACTTAGCTATTGCTTCAGATTCTTCATCATTTGCGACACCGGGAGTGAATCTAGGCTTATTTTGCTCAACTCCTATGGTAGCGTTATCAAGAAATGTTAAGAAGAAAGATGCAATGAAAATGTTATTGACTGGGGATATGATTGATTCTTCAGAGGCAAAAAGAATCTCATTAATAAATGACCATGTGCCAAGTAAAAATCTATCAACAGAAGTAATGCAATTAGCAAATAAAATAGCTAGCAAATCTATGCAAACTGTAAAAATAGGTAAATCAGCATTTTATAAACAATCAGAACTCAGTCTGTCTGAGGCATACAAATATACATCGGAGATTATGGCTGAAAATACTATGAATGCTGATGCAAAAGAGGGTATTTCATCTTTTTTAGAAAAACGAGATCCAAAATGGGAATAGTATTTGATGGACGATAGACTAGGATTAAAAAAATACATAAGAACGGTAAATAATTTTCCAATCGATGGAATAATATTTAGGGATATTACTAGCTTAATTGAAACTCCAGAAGCTTTTGTAAAAACATGTGATGAACTTACAAGGCTTACAAAAAATTTTGGTGCTGATGCTATAGCTAGTATTGAGAGCAGAGGATTTATTTTTGCTGGTACCATCGCTCGCGATTTATCTTTGCCTTTTGTTTTGGCTAGAAAACCAGGGAAACTGCCTAACAAGACTTACAAAAAAAGCTTTGATTTAGAATATGGAAGTACATCTATTGAAATACAGCAAAATACAAATCTAACTGAAGATCAAAAGGTCGTTATTGTCGACGACCTCGTAGCAACAGGTGGAACTGCAATTGCCTGTGCTGAGCTTTTAACAGAAAATTTTAATATTTTAGAGTCTAATATTTTAATTCTTACAATTATTGATTTACCTGAATTAGGTGGAAGTAGTTTGATTAAGGAGAAAGGCTTTAAAATAGAAACTATCGTAGATTATTAATTTCTTTTCGTAATCTTTCTCCAAACTTTAATCGCACTATTAAAATTTAAGAACGGTCGAACAAGTTTGTATACCTTTCCAGGTATTACATCAGCCTTTCCCTGAATTGATGCTTTTTCAGTTTCAATTACAACTTGTTTAGCATTAATCCACATCCACCAAGGTACCTTATCTTTTAGATGATTTAGTCCTGCTCTTTCATGAGCATTGGTTTTAACATATCCAGGAAGGCTGACTGTAACTGAAATATTTTTATCTTGAAGCTCGGTTGAAATAGATCTGCCGTATGCATGCACACCAGATTTTATTGATGAATATAGCGATGATTTTGGCATTGCAGTCGTTGCTCCAATACTTGATATTATTACAATTCTTCCACTATTTTTTTCTGTCATCTTAGGTATGAATCCTTCAATTAAGTCGATGACGCCTCCACACATTAAATAATAGTAATAATCTTTTTCTGTTTGTTTAATTTCACCAATAGCTCCGTTAATTGCGATACCTGCATTTGCAACCAAAAGATCAGGTGTTTCAAAACTATTTATTATTGAATTTATCGATTCTCTTTTGCCTAAATCAAATGTATGAAATTGAGCTTTCTCATATTGTAAATTTTGCTTTGATTCTAGTGATCTGTCCTTATCTTGCGACACCAAATCAAGACTCCAGCCTTTTTGAGATAAATATTTTGCATATTCAAAACCTATGCCAGAAGAAGATCCTGTTATTAATGCTCTGTAAGCCATTATGTAATCTTATATTAATAAATTTTTTCATCAATTTTTTTACGTAACTCGAATCAATTTTCTCTGATATGATTTATTTATGAAAAATTCGTTTGGTCGGTTAATGTTAGATATTGAGGGAACATCATTAACACATGATGACAGAGCTATCTTAGCTAACAGACAGGTTGGCGGAATAATATTCTTTTCAAGAAACTTTGAATCTTATGATCAAATCAAAGGACTGATATCTGAAATACAAAGCATCAAAGAAAATATTATTTTTGCTGTTGATCAAGAAGGTGGAAGAGTTCAAAGATTTAAAAATGACTTTACATTGATGCCTTCGGCTCAAGATCTATCTAAATATTCAGATGCTAACAAAATAGATATATGTAAAGAGGTTGCTTGGTTAACTTCATCTGAACTTTTAGCTGTTGGTATTGATGTTAACTTCGCTCCAGTTTTGGATCTAGATGAAAGTTCATCTAGTATTATTGGAAATAGAGCGTTTTCATCCTTTAGCGAAGAGGTTATAAAATTTGCTTCCTCATACATAGATGGGATGCATGAGGCTGGAATGTGTTCTACTGCTAAACATTTTCCTGGTCATGGAGGAGTCATTGAGGATAGTCATAACTCACTTCCAGAAGACATAAGGTCTATAGATGATTTATTTAGCTCAGACCTAAAACCATATTTAGAATTGGTTAATAAAATTGATGCTGTTATGTGTGCCCATGTTCTTTTTTCTAATATTGATAAATTTATACCAAGCTATTCAAGGTTATGGATCAATGAAATATTGAAAGATCAAATTGGTTTTGATGGAATTGTATTCAGTGATGATTTAACAATGGCTGGTGCTGGTGATGAGAATTTTTGTGAAAAGGCACATAACGCAGTTTTGGCTGGATGTGATATGGCACTAATCTGTAATAATAGAGAGGGAGCTATCAATGCAATAAATCATTTTGAAGAAATGGGTGTAGCGCAATCTAATAGAATTTTTCGTATGAAAAAAATAAAACATGTAAATTGGAACGACTTAGCTACGTCAGAAAGAGCTTTATCAGTTAAAAAGCATTTAAAAAATATAAGGAGTTGATATGAGAAGAATAGTAACTGGACATGATAAAAATGGAAGATCAATAATTACACTAGATGGCCCACCTGCAAGATCAATTGGCGAAGATGTCGGAGGATTGTTCGAATTATGGAATACAGATGGTAAAGATATTATTTCTACAGATAATAATGACAGAGCCGATGAAGAGATCATATTATCTCCTCCAACTGGAGGTACCAAATTTAGGTATTTTCAAATAAATCCCTTACCTGAGGGCGTATCAGATGAGGTAATGCAGGACATGGCAGCTCAAGCATTTGAAAATGTTGGAGCTGCTCATCATAGGATAGACACTACAAAACATCCTGCAATGCATAAGACAGAGACTATTGATTACATTATTCTTTTAAAAGGCGATGTTACTTTAATTTTGGATGAGGAAGAGGTTGACTTAAAACCATTTGATGTCGTGGTTCAAAGAGGAACAAATCATGCTTGGGTTAATAACGGCAATGAACCAGCTTTATTAATTGCAGTTTTAATTGATAGTAACGTTATTTAATCTAAAAGCCTGCCGATCCATTCATAATTACATCATAGTACTCATTGTCCAAAGGGGTATACGATGCTTCACCTGGTTTTTTTATAAATATCTGATCTTTATTAACCTTGTCTAAATGAAACGCTTCTTCTCTTAAATCATTTTTCTTTAATTTAAAAGTTCCTGTGGTTTCAAGTTCTTCGATTATTCTGACGAAAACTGGCTGAGCATAACTTGGGAGCTTATCTGCTACGAAAGCTGAGAAATCTTCCCACCTAAATTCATTTAATTCACAATTAAATGCAACCATACCGGCTCTACCTTCGCTATTTGGTACTTTTACACCAAAAACATTTGCCATATTTACTTGATCAAAAGAATTTAAGATTTCTGCAACTTCATTTGTTGATACATTTTCAGATTTCCATCTAAAAGTATCCCCAACTCTATCAACGAATTGATAGTGTTTTCGACCTAGTGCAAATCCAACATCCATAGTCTTAATTAAGTCACCAGTATTAAACCATCTGTCTCCTTCTTCAAAGACATTTTTGATAACCTTTTCTTCACTAGCTTTTTTATCTGTGTA